>NZ_NJQY01000027.1:46944-76484 GCF_010628845.1 Bacillus sp. 22-7
TAACAATCAGTGGGGATAAAGGCCCCCCCACTGATTGAAGTTTCACTTTATCCTATCAGAGAAAAATTAACCTTACAATGGAGAAAGATATTTCATTGAGTTAGACGAAAAAATCACTAGGATGGTTTCCTGTATTTCCAAAAAAAACGGGTTTAAAATTTTTTCTCATCGGCAAAGATATTTCCAGATATTTTTGCTACAATAAGAGAATAAAATACTGGAAGTTTGGCAGGCAGTTTCATAAGAAGCTGTCTTTTTATCAATTTGGCTACGGTTCGGAGGTTTCGTCATTGAAAAGAAGGAATCAAACTATTCGTGATCTCATCTACATCCATCTTAATGAACAGGATCAATATGTGATGACTTATGGAATTGAGTTTGCAGAGTTTGCCCAGACTCTTTCAGATTCTATTAATAATTTGCTGCTGTTAAAGCACCGTTATGAACATGGGGACTTTAATAGCCACACGATGTTCGATTATGTGTCAAGGGACAAGCTGGGCAGGCTGGTTGAGGATGATGTATATGGCTATGGCGATTTTTGCTGGATCGACTTCGAGGAAGAGGAAGCGGTGAATGAGCTTCCCGGCCAGACAATTGCGGAGCTTCTTTATCTCGGCCATATTAAAGAGCATCTTAAGCTGCCTTTTTACAATTATCTGAGCAACCGGTATGTGTACCTTGCCCATGATGATGGCTGGTTTAACCGCACATATTACCGCGATCTGAACGATTTTTACCGGATGCTTGGGGAAGTGATCCCCGGGAAAATGGGACAGATGAAGGTAGAAAAAACGCTCCTTGGCATTAAAAAGAAAAAGACATATCCTCCAATCACCAGAGATGTCCTGCTTTCATTAAAGCCTCTCATGAAAGAAGGAGCGGTCCTTTCCATTAAGGATATTGAACAGAATCGGGTCAGGATCGAGATTCCAATTTGGATTATTGGCGATTTTGCGAATATGGATGATATGTATGAAGAGTATGAAGCCATAGTGAAAGAGCCATGTGAGGCGAAGATTGTGTTCGATAAGAAGACAAGGGAATGGAAAATATACTCGCGTTAGAATTCTGAACTTTTTTACAACATTCAGCAATTTTCTATTACTTTTTCTGCGGGATGGTGTATAATCGGAAATAGAAAATTTTATATCCGCAATAGAACAGGTGTCTTTTCAAAAGGGCTTTAAAGCAAGCTCTTTTGAAGACTTAATAGGGAAGCTGGTGAAATTCCAGCGCGGTCCCGCCACTGTAAATGGTAGCTGTCTGCAAATCCACTGTACACACAAGTATGGGAAGGAGCAGAACGCATTGACCATGAGCCAGGAGACCTGCCTGATTCTTCAGCACCCATAAACCTACGAGGATAGGGAGGTGTTTGGTTCGGCCATCCCTTTTGCACTGATTGATAAATGACCATACCAACATCTCCTTGCCGTTCGAGGGGATGTTTTTTTATTTTAAACGGTGGTGACAGGCACCACCCAAATTTTGTCGAAAGTAATGGAGGATTGCTGAGTATGAAGAAGTTTTATGCATTTTTATTAACTATGCTGCTTGCTGCAGGAGTGCTTGCAGGATGCGGCGAGAGTGCTGAACAGCCAAAAGAAGAGAAAAAGGTTGAGGAAGGGCAGAATGCTGCTTTTCCTGTAACGATAAAAGACGCGCTGGATAATGAAGTGGTCATTGAAACCAAGCCTGAAAGAATCGTTTCCGTGATTCCAAGCAACACTGAAATAGCATTCGAATTGGGGCTTGGAGAAGAAGTGGTCGGGGTTTCCGATTTTGATAACTACCCGCCAGAAGCCGCAGAAAAGGAAAAGATTGGCGGATTGGAATTTAATGCAGAGAAAGTTATCTCTTTAAATCCCGACCTTGTCCTTGCCCACGCTTCAAGCGCACAGAGTTCGGAAGCAGGTCTTCAGCAATTAAAGGATGCGGGAGTGACCGTACTTGTTGTCAATGACGCGAAGAGCTTTGATCAGGTATTTGAATCGATTGAAATGGTTGGGACTGCAGCGGGAGCGAAAGAAAAAGCAGAACAGCTCGTTTCAGACATGAAGAGCCAGCTTGAGGAAATCAAAACAAAAGCTAAGGGGATAAAAGAAGAGGACCGCAAATCGGTAATGGTTGAAGTTTCACCTGCTCCAGAAATCTATGCAGCAGGCACTGAGACATTTATGGACGAAATGCTAAGCGCCATCAGCGCAGAAAATATCATAACGGAAGAAGGATGGCCGAAGATGGATCCGGAAGCGATTATCGAACGGAATCCGGATGTAATCATCACAACACATGGCTATTACACTGAAGATGCTGTCGGCAATGTCTTAAGCCGTGATGGCTGGCAGGATATTACCGCAGTGAAAAATAAGCAGGTTAACGATGTTGATTCCGATATGGTAACCCGCTCTGGCCCTCGTATTATTGAAGGAGTCGAGGAACTTGCAAAAGCAGTATATCCGGACGTATTTAAATAATAAATTACTTGCTTATGTAACAGCAGCAGCTTTTCTGTTTTGTGCCATGCTGATGGGGGTTTCAATTGGAACAGTGTCTGTTCACCCCATCACGATTATCAGAGTAATAAGCGCTGAGATATTTCCTTTTATTTCATTGGGAAACACGGATGCTATGCATGCAAATATCATTATGAACATTCGCCTGCCGCGCGTTTTGCTGGCTGGCTTGGTAGGGGCGTCTCTTGCAATCGCGGGAGCCGCCTTTCAAGGTTTATTAAGAAACCCGCTGGCAGATCCATATACCATTGGAGTTTCTTCCGGGGCTTCACTCGGTGCAGTTTTAACCTTGTTCTTTGGCTTATCCATTCCCTTTGCAGGAATGTTTACACTGCCTTTATTCAGCATCTTATTTTCTTTTTTAACCATTTTTGCCGTTCTGCTATTTGCGAGAAATATTGAAAGATCCATGAAAGTGGAAACGATTATTTTAACGGGCATTATCTTCAGTTCTTTTCTTGGCGCTCTAATTTCTCTGATGATTGCCCTGACTGGAGAGGAACTTAGACAGATTATTGGCTGGCTTCTTGGCAGTGTATCCATGAGAGGCTGGGCGTATATTAAAATTATCCTTCCATTTTTTATAATAGGTGCCATCCTTCTGTTAGTGAACAGTAAAGAGCTGAATGCTATGAGCTTCGGAGAAGAAAAGGCCCAGCATATCGGGGTGGACGTTCAGAAGAGAAAAATGATGGTCCTGGTAGCTGGCTCCATTTTAACGGGTGCAGCTGTAGCTGTGTCTGGAACGATAGGATTTGTCGGGCTTGTGATCCCACATCTGACCAGGATGTTATGGGGGCCGGATCATAGGCACCTATTGCCGCTATCGATTCTTATGGGTTCGGGTTTTCTTATTATTGCCGATCTGGTTTCACGGACGATCATTACCCCTTCCGAGCTTCCAATCGGTGTGATTACAGCTTTAATCGGTGCACCTGCTTTTGGGGTTATTTTAATGAAAAGAAAGAATAAACTTTAAGCGCATAAAGGCGCTTGCACTTTTCTGTTCAGAAAGAAGTGATTAATCATGCTAAGAGTCCAGCAAATCACTGGCGGGTATGCCGGTGCCCCGGTTGTAAAAAATATCAGTTTTGAAGTGGAAAAAGGGGAGCTTTTCGGGATACTGGGACCGAATGGAAGCGGGAAAACGACGATTCTGAAGATGCTGAGCGGCATTTTGCCCCATACATCAGGTGATATTGTGATCAAAGGTAAGAACCTTTCAGAATATACACCGAAAGAGCTGGCGAAAATCATTGCTGTTCTGCCCCAGCATTCCTCTCAGGCCTTTTCATATACTGTAAAGGAAACCGTTTCCCTTGGCCGGTATGCGCATCAAAAGGGCTGGTTCCAGAGCTGGTCCAGCAAAGATGAAGAAGCGGTCAATCGGGTCATGGAGCAGACGGGCATCTCCCAATTTCAGGATGATGATATTCAGAAATTATCCGGCGGTGAAAGACAGAGGGTGTTTTTAGCTCAGGCCCTTGCCCAGGAGCCGGAAATATTATTGCTGGATGAGCCGACGAACCATCTTGATTTATCCTATCAAAAAGAGCTGCTTGATCTCCTTTCTGTATGGTCAAAGGACTGCGGGCTGACGGTTATTTCTATCTTCCATGATTTAAATCTGGCCGGCCTGTACTGTGACCGCCTATTGCTGCTGGAGAATGGCGAAGTGAATATTAACCATGTTCCTAACGAAGTTTTAAAAGAAGGGCGGATACGGGAGGTTTACAGAACGAAGATCGAGAAGCTGCCGCATCCAAGAGTGGCGGCCCCTCAGATGGTGCTGGTGCCTGAGTGCTCACAGGCAGAAAGCCAATTAGAGAAGCGAATTGATCCAGCCAGCCTGGAGGTAAAGGAAGACTTGCTGGTCCTGCGCTCGCCATTTCCGCTTAAAACCATGTCTTCAGGTGTAACCGGATCGGGGACTGGCTGGAATCGGATTTTTCTTAACCGGCATGTGAGCAAGAATTATGACTGCAGTGATCATCGGGCAGAGATGGCGGAATTTGTCCGGGAAATCGGCTTTGAACCCGGGGAAACTGTGGGGATGATGACCGCTGTATATATTGAGGATTACGGCAGTCAATTTTATGAAGAAGATACATTCTCTGTGTTTGTGGTCGTGACAGCTGGTGTCGGCAATGCGGTTGACGCTTCAAAAAGTGAAGAGCATTCTTATCATCTGACTCCAGGTACAATCAATACTTGGATTTTCGTTAATGGCCATCTGACAGAGGAAGCCTTTATCCAATCCATTATGACCGCAACCGAGGCTAAGACCAGAGCACTGTATGATCAGGAAGTTATAGATGCCGTCACAGGGACGATAGCGACCGGAACATCAACTGACAGTATTTTGATTGCCGCCGCACAGCAGGGAGAAAATCTGGAGTATGCGGGTACCATTACACCGCTTGGCAAAGTGATTGGCAAGGGTGTCTACGAATGTACCGTTGAGGCGATAAAAAAATCGCAAAGCAGGATAAAAAGATGATTTTATATCACCTGTTCGCGCTAACCTTTGCCTGGTTACTGGATAAGCTGATAGGAGATCCGCCAAACTGGCCGCATCCGGTCAGGTGGATGGGTGCCCTGATACATAAACTTGAACAAGCTCTGAATAAAGCCCGCTTTAGAAAATTAAAAGGGAGCCTCATGCTATTGATCGTACTGCTGGCAGCAGGTGGCATCACCTTTTTCATTACCCGGCTGTTCTATGAAATTCATCCGATCGCCGGCATCTTGGCAGAAGGAATTCTTATATTCACAGCCATTGCTCAAAAGAGTTTAAAAGAGGCAGCGCTGGAGGTATATGACCCTCTGGCAAAAGGTGATATGGAAGCAGCAAGAGTAAAGCTTTCTTACATTGTCGGCAGGGATACAGATCGGCTGGATGAACCAGGCATTGTCCGGGCTGCCGTGGAGACAGTGGCTGAAAACACCAGTGATGGCATTACTGCTCCATTATTTTGGGCCATGATCGGCGGTGCACCGCTGGCCCTTATCTACCGGGCTATTAATACATGTGATTCGATGGTTGGCCACATGAATGAACGATATATGGATTTTGGATGGGCTTCTGCCAAAGTGGATGATATCGCGAACTGGATCCCGAGCCGGCTGACATCACTTTGCATCATGCTCACGCAAAAGCCGGAGCATTCTCCATATGAGGAAGCATGGGGAATCCTTTTAAGAGATGCACCTAAACATCCGAGCCCGAATAGCGGCTGGGGCGAAGCGGCTGTTGCAGCCCTTCTGGGGGTTCAGCTGGGAGGAATCAATTTTTATAAGGGTGTAATCTCAAGCCGTGCCACGATGGGGAAGTCCCTGGTGCAGCTTGAAAAAGAACATATTATAAAAAGTATTTCGATCATGAACAAGACGGTTTTCTTATTCTTGCTTTTATTATGGACAGGAGGGATGTTCCTTGATTTGGCCTTCACACGGATCTAATCCGCAATATTTATATGAAGCGATGGATAAGCAAATGCCTGAGGAGCGGATTGATTTCAGTGCCAATATCAATCCCCTTGGCCCTCCCCGTGAATTAAAAGACAGGTGGGGAAGCCTATTCCAATATATTAGCGATTATCCGGATCCCCATGCTGCTCTTTTAAAAAGCAAACTGGCGGCAACAGAGGGAATAAAAGAAACACAGATTCTGGTGGGAAATGGAGGCGCCGAGCTAATCACACTGATTGGCCGGATGATAGCCGGGAAAAGTGTGCTGATTATTCAGCCGGCTTTTTCGGAATATGAAGAGGCCTGCCGCGTTAATCATTGTACTGTCTCCTGTCATCAGCTGGTGCCCGGCGACTGGGATCTTAATTTGGAAGCGCTATCTGAAAAGCTAAAAGCCGCTGATGTTGTTTTCTTCTGCAACCCAAATAACCCGACAGGTATTTATTACCCATCTGCCATTGTAGAGGAATTGATTAAGAAGTGTCATATCCATAGCTGCCTCCTTATTATGGATGAAGCTTTTTATGACTTTGCCTGCGACTATCAATCTATGGTTCCTTTCATAGGAAAGGATTCAAATGTTGTGGTGCTGCGCTCCATGACAAAGATGTTTTCGATACCAGGCCTGCGCCTTGGATACATGATGGCAAGTGAGGGGTTAATTGAAAGAGCAAATGCGCTGAAACCGCACTGGAGCGTGAATGCTCTTGCGTTAAAAGCAGGTGAATGGTGTCTGGACAGTAAAGAGCATGTCAGGCTGACAAAGAATTTGATCCGGCAGGAGAGGGCTAGGCTTGTTCAATTTTATCAGCAATTGGATTTTGAGGTTTCCCCTTCTTCAGTTAATTTCTATTTGTTAAGAGATCCAAGCATTGATGTGCAGCTGCCTCTTTTTCGATTTTTGCTTGAGAAAGGAATTATTCCGAGACATACAATGAATTTCCCTGGCCTGGAAGGGAAATGGCTGCGCTTTGCGATTAAAGGGCCGAAAGACAACGATGTGCTGATGGAGGCGATGCGGCAATGGCGGAAGGATCGCTGATTTTTATCTCCGGTGGAGTGCGGAGCGGAAAAAGCTCCTTTGCAGAGAGAACTGCTGCCGAGCTGGCAATGAAGACGGAAGGAAAGCTTCATTATATTGCTGCAGGAAAAGCATACGATCCCGAGATGGAAGCACGGATTCAAAGGCACCAGGATGACCGGGATAAGAGCGGCTTGGGCTGGACAACCTGGGAGAAGCCTTTCGCACTTGAAGAGATCTCGGGAAACTTTAACCATCAGGATATTATTCTATTCGATTGCTTGACCACTCTCTTGAATAATGAACTTTTTAGAGCGGAAGACCTTTGGCGGAAAAGAGAATATCAGGAAAATCTGTCATCCGATATTCTCGTGGCCATCACTGAAATACGCAAAAATTGCAGGACCTTGATCGTTGTCAGCAACGAGGTCTTGAATGAGCCAATTTACAAAAATGAACTGGTGATTACATATTCAAAAATACTTGGGACGCTTCATAGGAATATAGTAGATATGGCTGATGAAGCCTATCTTGTTGAAGCAGGCATTCCCATACAAATGAAAGGAGAACCGGCATGAAAGGGATCATGATTCAGGGGACTTCATCCGACGCAGGTAAAAGCCTTATTGCTACGGCTCTTTGCCGCGCATTCTCCAATGAAGGTTTCCGCACGGCTCCTTTTAAATCCCAGAATATGTCCAATAATTCATACGTGACAAAGGATGGGAATGAAATTGGCAGGGCACAGGGCATTCAGGCTGAAGCGGCAAGAACGGAAGCTGCTGTCTGGATGAACCCCATCCTCCTTAAGCCTCAATCCGCTCAGAATGCTGAGGTCATTCTCCTTGGAAAAGCAGTCAACTCCCTATCAGGAAGAAGCTATCGGGAATCCTTTTATGAAAAAGGGCTTGAAACCATCAAAGAGGCACTGACTCTGCTTGCTGCTCAATACGAGCTGCTTGTCATAGAAGGAGCTGGCAGCCCTGTTGAAATTAATTTAAAAGATAAAGAGCTAGTGAATATGAAGGTCGCCGAAATGGCGGATGTGCCAGTCATCCTGGTTGCCGATATTGACAGGGGCGGTGTTTTTGCAAGCATTGTTGGAACTCTGGAGCTTTTCACCAAACAGGAAAGACAGCGGGTTGCGGGCATTATCATTAATAAATTCCGCGGAGATATCACGCTGTTTGAGGATGGCATCCGCTGGATCGAAGAAAAGACGGGTGTCCCTGTCCTTGGCGTTCTGCCTTACTTGGAAGACCATATGATCGATGCAGAGGATTCCCTATCCATTCAGGATGCTGTCCCAAGAGCTGGTGAGGGTATTCTGGATATTGCAGTGCTGCGGCCGCCATTTATTTCAAACTTCAGTGACATCGATCCGTTTTACTATGAAGATGACGTGAACATTAGGTGGGTAAGACATCTATCGGAGGCTGGCTCACCTGATGCGGTGATCATTCCCGGCACAAAGAGCACGATTCGCGATTTGCGCTATTTCAAGGAAAAAGGTCTGGCGGACTGGATTGTGCGCTATGCTGCCGATGGAGGTTCTATTGCCGGCATTTGCGGAGGATACCAGATGCTCGGCAGGAGATTAATCGATATGGCAGGTTCTGATACCGGGAATCCGTATGAAAAGGAAAAAGGCTTGAATTTGATACCGGCAGATACCATTTTTCATGAACGAAAGAAGACCGTGCAGGTGAAGGGCAGTCTGCATTCAAGCACGAACCTTCCCGTTAAAGAAATCCTGGATGGATATGAAATCCATTTAGGTGAAACAGTTCTTGAAAATGATTTTGATGGCAATCGCCTTCTGCTGCTTCAAAATGGCGAAGAAGATGGATTTTATGGGAATGATGGCCGTCTGGTAGGGACTTATATGCACCACATCTTCCATAATGATGAATGGAGGGGTGCGTGGCTTAATTCCCTGCGCAAACAAAAAGGCATTCCAAGTAAGGAGCCTGTCCGAATAAAAGCCCTGAAGGATAGGAAATACAGCGAACTGGCGGAAAATATGATGCAGCATCTTGATTGGGAAAAATTAAAGGAAATTGTCTTTAGCTGGAGAAAACAAAATGAAATGGCTTAAAGGATTATTGATCAATCTTCAATTTTTCACAAGCATTCCCATTCCGATATCCCTGCCAATGGATAAGCCTCATCTGGAGAAGGCAATCAGAACCTTCCCTATAGCCGGCCTCATCCAGGGTGGGATATATGCATTTATACTCTATGCTTTTCTTGAATGGACTCCTTTTTCTCTATTGGCAGCGGCCTTTGCCGTCTGGCTGGCCGGCATTTTGCTGACCGGCGGGATTCATCTCGATGGGTGGATGGATGCGAGCGATGCGTTCTTCTCCTATCGCGATCAGGAGAGGCGGCTTGAAATCATGAGTGATCCCCGGGTGGGAGCGTTCGGGGTGCTGTCTGTTAATGTCCTGCTGGGTGCCCGATTTCTATTTATCTATGAAATTGTGCTTTTATCAAATCCAACTTCCTATTTTTTAATAGCCATGATTCCATTTTTAAGCAAGATGGTAATGGGGACATTGCTGATAAAAATTAAGGGGGCCAAAAAAGAGGGGCTGGGCTCATTATTTCAGCAGGCTGCTGCTAAAACCACCCTGTCTATTTACCCTGTCTTCCTTCTGGCCGCCGCGGCAGCTGCCTGGCTGGCTGGTTACCCGGCTATTGTTGGATTTCTTTTCATGGTTCTTTTTTCAATATTGTTTTTCGTATTATTATCAAGAAAAGTCATTGCCTGGTTTGGCGGAATGACAGGGGATGTCCTTGGGGCCAGTGTGGAAGGGACGGAGGTGCTTTTATGGATGATACTGTGGCTGTTGCATTATTTCGTCATGGGCTGACAGAAGCCAATAAGTCCCATGCTTACCTGGGGTGGACAGATTCTCCTCTGTGTCCGGAACATAAGAATAAGCTTGCCCCGGCCCCTCAAGGCTACAGAAGAATCTTTGCAAGTGATTTAGGCAGATGCATGAAGACGGCAGCTATTCTTTTTCCGGATCATTCTATTGAATCATCTTCCGAATGGCGAGAAATGCATTTTGGCGAGTGGGAAGGCAGGACATATCAAGAGCTGAAAGATAATCCGGATTATCTAAAGTGGCTTGAAGAACCATTTGCACAAGCGGCTCCTGGAGGGGAATCCTTTGCAGCATTCACAGCAAGAGTGGATAAAGGATGGCAGAATTTAACCGATCAATTGCTTCAGGGAAATAACAGTGATGCTGCTGTTATTACACATGGCGGAGTCATAAGGTACCTTCTTGGAAAGTATGCACCGGAGCAAAAAGAATTCTGGGAATGGCAAATTCCGTTTGGAAGAGGCTATGAGCTTAGATGGACACGGGAAAAGTTTAGGAGGGGAGAACGATGCACTTCATTACAGGAGGCAGGTTTAACGGGAAGTCCGAATGGGTGAAGAATTTTTATCAATTGGCAGACACTCCTCATAAATGGATTTCAGCTTATCATGGTGAGTCGTCCGGCGATCTTGATCGAAACCTGATTGTCTTTGAGGGAATTGAGCTAATGATTCGGGAGTGGTCACAAGCACTGGAGTTTGAAGAGATTCGGAAAAAGTGGCAGGAGATGCTGGAAAAGTGGCTCCAATGGGAAAATGCAGATGTTAACCGGAAAGTTGTTTTAATCGGATCTGATATTTCAAAAGGGATTGTTCCGATGGAAGCGCATGACCGAAAGTGGCGGGATGCGTCCGGGTGGGCCTTTCAGGATGCCGCTGCTGCTGCAGATAGAGTCGATTTGATTTGGTATGGCATCAATCAAAAAATAAAATGAAATGGGGAATTGCTAATGAAACTTTATACACGAACTGGTGATGAGGGAAAAACAAGCATTATCGGAGGCAGAGTGGAGAAGGATGATGTAAGGGTTGAAGCCTATGGAACAGTGGATGAAGTCAACTGTTTTGTCGGGCAGGCCATGACACAGCTGGATCCGGCCATTTTTCAGGATGTCCTGGAGGACTTGGAGAAGATTCAGCATGAGCTTTTTGACTGTGGCGGCGACCTTGCAAATGTTACGAAAAAGCGGGAGCTTAAATTGACGACGGAATCTGTTGATTATTTGGAGACTAAGATTGATAGATTGATTGAGGAAGCGCCAAAGCTTGAAAGGTTTATTCTGCCTGGGGGAGCACCTGCATCTGCATCCATTCATATTGCCAGGACAGTAACCCGGAGAGCGGAGCGTCTTGTGGTCTCACTAAAAAAAGCGGATCCGGACACCTCTGCAGTGGCACTGAAATTTCTGAATCGCTTATCGGATTACTTCTTTGCCCTGGCAAGGGTGATTAATTTCCGTCTGAACCAGAAGGATGTGGAATATGTGCGCAGTGCGAATGTATTCCGTGAAGGAAAGCGCAAGGAGGATAAGTGATGAAAAGCATGCGATTGGGCATGGCCGCTATGCTGATTGCACTGACAGCAATCGGTGCAGCGATTAAAGTTCCTGCCGTTATCGGAAGCGTGGCACTGGATGCATTTCCTGCCTTGCTCGCAGCCGTGCTGCTTGGCGGCTATGGCGGAGCGGCCGTTGCTGCCACCGGGCATCTGCTGTCAGCATTATTGGGCGGCTTGCCTTTAGGGCCCCTTCATCTCCTGATTGCTGTTGAAATGGCATTTCTAGTCTTTGTTTTCAGCTCATTGTACCAGAGAGGCCGCCGCTGGCTTGCAGGGATTCTTTTTGTGCTCGGCAATGCCTTTGCAGCCCCGCTTCCATTTATCTTTTTAATGGGCCAGGCCTTTTACCTGGCGATTGTGCCTTCCCTTTTTATAGGTTCTGTGATTAATGCTGTTATTGCTTATATAGCGATTCCAAGGCTTGTCAAGCTTGTGGGACCTGCTCTTGCCAAAGCGGGTGCTGAGCAGTGAGGGATGTCTTAAGCTTCCCTTTTAATTCTGAAGAAACCATTGTTGTAGCCAGTGATAACAGCGGAGCAATCGGCGAGAAAGAACAGGACGCTGTCCAGGTTCCTTACGAGATTGTTTCGTATTATTCCTTCCGTGTCGCTGTCATGGAATGTATGTCTGCTGGTGCTCAGCCATTTGCTGCTGCCATTCAGAATTTCTGCGGAGATGATGCCTGGGATCAGCTTATAGGGGGCATTAAAAAGGGTGCTGATGAATTAGGACTTACGGAACTGCAAATCACCGGCAGTACAGAAAGCAACTTTAACCTGCTTCAATCTGCGGTAGGATTATCTGTACTTGGCAAAAGGAAGGGAGAGCTTCCTGCTGATACCCTAATCTATACAGAGGATACAAGAATAGCTGTTATCGGTTCTCCTTTGGTTGGCCAGGAGCTGATTGAAAGGGAGGAGGAGGCAGCACCCTTAAACCTATTTAAAACAATTAACTCCATTGAAGATATTATGACCCTTCCTGTAGGTTCAAAAGGCGTTTTGACCGAGCTGAACGGGCTGTTTTTCAATAGAAGGTTTGAGGTTGAAGACCTGGAATCAGAAGTAGACCTGGTAAAATCAGCAGGTCCATCCACTTGCTTTATAGCCGTTTGTCCCGAAGCAAAGTTGGGTGAAATCATGAAGCTGGCAGGACGTTATTATCATATATTGAATAGAAAGTCATGAAGAAGGCTCGTTTAAAAACGAGCCTGAGCTGTATCCTCTGCCATTATACTTAACACTCCATTATTTCTCCTTGGTAAATATTCTTGTCTTGCTTGCTCCTTCTGTGTCGTGCTCTTCATCCCAAACTGAATGGATCTCAAAAGTCCCTTCTTCAAAAAACAGCGGAAATTTTCGTTTAAACCAAGACTGCATAGGAAGTGCAAGTGCCTCATTTCTTGGAACCCAATGCAGTTCTCCTTCAGGAGGATCTTCAAGCAGGCAGCCTTCAAAAGAGTCCGCCAGATAATTAAATACCATGTAGCGGACATTCGTCTGCGGGTTGACGTACTCATCCCAACCCTTAAAAGTAATATTCCTGACGTGCAATCCCGTCTCCTCAAGCACTTCGCGTTTTGCAGCCTCCGTTATGCTCTCGGGAAAATCAACCTTTCCGCCCGGAGCAAGATATCCGGGGAAGCCTTTGTGGTCCGGCCTTTTAATGAGAAGAACCCGTTCTTCATCTGCGACCATGCACATCGTGTACATTTGATGTTCGATTTCTTTCCAGTTCATTGCTGCACCTCTATTAATCATAATTCCAAAGTTTATACTTCTTTTAAAAGGAAAAAATACCTCCTATATTGAAATCATATCATGAATAGAAATTCTGAAGAGGTGAACATAATTGGACTTGAAGCTGGGTTATGTCATTTTATATGCGGAAAGCCTGGAAAGAACGAAGCATTTTTATGGTGAATTGCTGGGCCTGAAGCTGAGGAATGAATTTGGAACTTACATCGAGTATGATACAGGCAGCACCATTCTTTCCTTCAATACGAGAGAAGGCGGACGGGAAGTCACCGGGCTGCCGATACCGGATGGAGTGAGGAAGGAGCAGACATTCGAGCTTGGTTTTGTAACGGAAGAAGTGGAAGCTGTTGTTGAAAAGCTCAAGACCTCAGGGGTGCCAGTCCTTCTCGAGCCTGTTGAAAAGCCCTGGGGACAGAAAGTGGCATATGTGGAAGATCCGGATGGGCATTATATTGAGATTTGTTCACCTATCGGTTAAAAATGACTCTGTTTCAGGGTCATTTTTTTTGTTGGATACATAGTAATCGTGAGATTTCAAAAGAAAAACTGAGATTATAAGGGTTATTTGCGCTTACATGCGGGCTTGTAAATATAAGTAAATGTGTTATGATTCTATATGTTTTTGTCGGCTCGACTTTGATGAGAGTTCAAAGTCATTACTATAAATCTATTAATAAAGAGGTGTTTATTTGAAAGTTTTATCAAAAAAAGAACAATGGTTTGGCAATGTGAAGGGAGACATCCTTGCTGGAATCGTAGTGGCATTGGCGCTGATTCCTGAGGCGATTGCTTTCTCCATTATTGCAGGTGTAGATCCGATGATTGGATTGTATGCTTCGTTCTGTATTGCTGTGACCATTGCTATAGTAGGCGGAAGGCCTGGTATGATTTCTGCGGCAACTGGTGCGATGGCGTTACTAATGGTTACATTAGTAGCTGATCACGGACTGCAGTATTTATTTGCTGCGACCATTTTGACGGGAGTTCTGCAGATTTTATTTGGTGTGCTTAAGCTGGCCCGCTTTATGAAATTCATTCCGCGTGCAGTAATGATTGGGTTTGTTAATGCACTGGCTATATTGATTTTTATGGCGCAGCTTGAACAGTTTGTAGATGCTACATGGGTAATGTATGCAATGGTTGCCGGGGCATTGGCGATTATTTATATTTTCCCGAGATTTACGAAAGCAGTGCCATCTCCTCTGGTGGCTATTATTGTTATTACGATCATTGCCATCATGACAAAGAGTGATGTGCGTACTGTTGGCGACATGGGGGCTATCACATCAGCTCTTCCGGCATTCTTTATACCGGATGTTCCATTGAACCTTGAGACTCTGAAGATTATTTTCCCGTACTCTATTGCCCTTGCGATCGTGGGCTTGCTTGAATCCTTGCTGACTGCATCTATAGTTGATGACATGACCGATACGGCCAGTGATAAGAATATGGAAAGCCGCGGACAGGGAATTGCGAATATCGTGGCAGGTCTATTCGGCGGAATGGCAGGCTGTGCCATGATTGGACAGTCCGTCATAAATGTGAAATCAGGCGGAAGAGGCAGACTGTCTGCTTTGGTAGCCGGCACATTCCTTATGTTTCTGATTTTAGTATTAGGAAATATTGTCGTTCAAATACCGATGGCTGCATTAGTCGGAGTTATGATCATGGTTTCGATCGGTACTTTTGACTGGTCATCCATTAAAGGACTTGCTAAGACGCCTGTCACTGATTCGATTGTTATGGTGACAACGACTGTTACAACTGTGTTCACTCATGACTTATCAAAAGGAGTTTTCGCGGGGATTATCCTAAGTGCGATCTTCTTTGTCGCTAAAATTTCGAAAGTGCATGTTACTTCACGAATTGAAGGAGATAAGAAAATATACGCTGTAACAGGCCAGGTTTTCTTTGCTTCTGTAGATGAACTTGTAGCAGCATTCGACTTTAACGAAGAATTAAAAGAAGTTGAAATTGATTTTAAACAGGCGCATGTCTGGGATGACTCAGGTGTAGCTGCTATCGATAAGGTTGTATTAAAGCTTCGGGACAATGGTGTGCTGGTCCGCCTATCAGGGTTAAACGCGCCAAGCTCGAACTTGATTGAGCGTTTGGCCGTTCACCGCAAACCTGGTGCGAAATTATCCGGCCATTAATAATATTGTAATAAATACCACAGTCAGCTCTGACTGTGGTATTTTCTTTATAAGAATATTTTAGGGGTGAGGCTCTGTGTTTAAAAAAATATTGATGGCTGCAGATGGATCTGATCATTCCATTCGGGCAGCCGCTAAAGCCATTCAACTGGCTGAACAGAATCGTGATTCTGAAATAACTGTAGTGTATGCCGTTGATGGCCAGACCTCAAAGGAAGATATCCTTCACCATTTTGATAAAAGTATAGTGGACCAGGTGAGGAAAAAACGTTTAGAGCCAATAGAAAGCTTATTAAAAGAGAAGGGCATTTCATATGAAATAAAAATACTGCAGGGAGAGCCTGGACCAGCCATTGTGGAGTTTGCCAACAAGATGGATTTTGATGTTGCTGTAGTTGGCAGCCGGGGTCTGAATACTCTCCAGGAAATGGTGCTCGGAAGTGTCAGCCATAAAATAGCCAAACGTGCGAAAGCACCTGTTTTGATTGTTAAGTAGAGTTCAAATGTGCACTTTTCACTATCTGGGTCGTGTAAAGCTGATGCAGCGCCAAGTAGCCGATATATAAAAAAAGTGACCGATATCTTGTCCGTTCTGACTGATATATTTAGAAAGTGACTGATAAAAATTAATTCTGACCGATAAACTTGTTCAAGTAACTGATAAATCGTCTAACTGCTGCAAATCTCAGCAGGAAGCTCATTAAACCCAAAAAAGATGCCCCAACAGGGACATCTTTTTTTCAATCAGCCGGCTTTCACAGCAGATTGAGGCTGAAGCTTCTTATCTTTGCCGCTTGCCTTATCAGACAGCAACGTCAGAGCACCGTCCCCTGTTACATTGCACGCAGTTCCGAAGCTGTCCTGGGCAAGGTAGAGGGCAATCATTAGCGCAAGCATGGTTTCGTTGAATCCGAGCATACTTTCAAGCAGACCCAATGCGGCCATGACAGCTCCTCCAGGAACACCTGGAGCCGCGATCATTGTGATTCCAAGCATTAATATGAAAGGCAGAATTTCTGCAAATGATGCCGTTTGACCCTGCAGCATCATTACGGCGATGGCACAGCTCACAATGGTGATTGTGCTTCCGGAGAGATGAATTGTTGCCAGCAATGGTACAGAGAAATCCGCAACTTTTTCACGTGCACCAAGCTTTTTAACCTGTTTAAGCGTAACAGGAATCGTGGAGGCGGATGACTGGGTTCCAAGCGCCGTAAAGTAAGCAGGCATCATATTTTTCATGAGTCTAAGCGGATTGGCTTTCATCAGGCTGCCGGCCGCTGAATATTGAAGCAGTAAAAATAAAAGATGAAGAGCAATAATCATGACAAATACTTTGGCAAATACAGAAATAATGGCGCCAACCTGTCCGCCTTGCGTCATATTGGCAAAAATCCCGAAAATATGGACAGGAAGCAATGGAATGATGACCTTTTCAATCAGTTTTTCAATAATATCACGGAAATCATTCATCGCATTTTGCAGAGTGTTCCCTTTAATCGCAGCCAATCCCAGGCCTAAAGTGAATGAAATCAGCAGTGCCGTCATGACCCCCATTACCGGAGGCATGTCCACCTGGAAAAAGGGTGAAAGCAAAGCATCCTCAGGATTCTCAAACTCTTTGAAGCTTTGGTTTTTTAATAGAACAGGATATAACACAGTCGCAGAAAAATAGGCAATTAAACCGGCAGTGATCGTAGAAGCATAGGCAAAACCGGTTGTAATCCCAAGCAGTTTCCCTGCGCCTTTCCCCATGCTGCCGATTCCCGGCGCGATGAAGCCGATAATAATTAACGGAATTGCGAAACCAAGAAAGTTTCCGAACAGTCCATTAAAAGTAGCAAATAGCTGAATAAGCCATTGGGGGGAAAAAGAACCTATTAAAATACCCAATGCAATAGCTGCAATAATTCTGGGAAGCAAACCGAACTTCATGTTTTTTGTCCTCCTAAAGAATACAATTGTTTTTGATAGGAGGATTA
Organism: Bacillus sp. 22-7; assembly: GCF_010628845.1. Classification (NCBI taxonomy): domain Bacteria; kingdom Bacillati; phylum Bacillota; class Bacilli; order Caryophanales; family Bacillaceae; genus Bacillus; species Bacillus sp. 22-7. The sequence goes on from NZ_NJQY01000027.1 coordinate 64,302, forward strand.
TATCCTGTTTTGCTGTAAAAGTTAATAGCTAAAACTTTTGTTTTAATAATAAAAAAACTCTGATTATTACTAGTAGATTAAGGGTATTGCTCTATGGAAGGCAGGTAAACGTTTTCCTGAAATAATTAATGCCAGAAAAGGAAATTATTTTGTTTAAGTTTCCTTTTTAAGCGCTCTGTCATACTTATAGATATATGGGCGTGGGTGCAGAAAAAAATTCCTGAAGAATTGACTATGTAATCACTCCCTTTCTTAAATGTGAAAGTGTTACAATATAGAATAGCTTGAACGAACATATAAATCAGCTTGAGAAAAATAAACGGCATGAAAAGCCAGTTAGTCCATGATTGAATATTGGAGGTTCTTTTTATGAAAACAAAGGTTGGCCTTTTATACGGCGGAAAGTCAGCGGAGCATAAAGTATCTATGCAGACTGCAATGGCTGTCATTAAAGCATTGGATTTAGAGAAATTTGAAATTCATCCTATTTATATATCTGAAGTAGGCCGATGGGTGAAGGGCCCTCAATTGCAAGGTCCTGTTTCCAATGTAAAGGAGCTGGAATTTTCCCAGGGGGAAGCACTTCCTCCAATAGCATTGGCACCGACCCTTTTCCAGGATGTTCAGGAGAAAGGCCCATTTGATGTCATCTTCCCGCTGCTTCACGGTCCGAACGGAGAGGACGGCACAGTTCAGGGGCTGCTTGAGCTCTTAAACCTGCCATATGTGGGGAATGGAGTATTGGCATCATCAGCGGGCATGGATAAGGTCATCATGAAGAATATATTTGCACAGGCAGGCCTGCCGCAGGTGAAGTATGTCTGGTTTATCCGCAGTGAGTGGGAAAATGAAACAGAGGCAGCATATGAAAAAGTGGAAAAAGAACTAGGCTACCCGTGTTTCGTAAAACCGGCCAACCTGGGTTCCAGTGTGGGCATCAGCAAGTGCATGAACCGCTCAGAGCTTGAGGGAGCATTTAAAGAGGCTTTCCAATTTGACCGTAAAATCATTATCGAAGAAGGCGTCACTGCAAGAGAAATTGAAGCTGGCGTGCTGGGCAATGATAATCCGGAATGCTCTGTTGCCGGTGAGATTGTGCCGAAGGTTGAATTCTATGACTATAAAGCGAAATATGAGGATGGAGACACAGCATTAATCATTCCTGCTGAAATCTCCGAGAGTGAGTACAGCGAACTGAGCGACATGGCCATTAAGGCATTTAAAGCCCTTGACTGTTCAGGTCTTGTCCGGGCTGATTTCTTCTTAACAAGAGAGGGTAAGCTATACATTAATGAAGTCAACACCATGCCGGGCTTTACACCTTTCAGCATGTTCCCGCTTCTGTGGAAGCATACGGGAGTAGAATATCCTCAGCTGATTGAGAAGCTTGTCAATTTGGCCATCGAACGCCATGCTGAGAAACAAAGCATCAGACACACCATGTAAAAGGGCATAACTGTTGAAGGAAACACGGCATTTTTGTCGTGTTCCTTTTGTTCATACATAATTGGCAAAATCAGGATTATCTGCAGTTTTCTGATTTTGCCCAATAGGAGGCGCCATATGATTAAAAAAACACTTCAGGAAATTACACAGATGATTAAAGTAGATAATGACGTATCTTCTTTTAATGACACATCCATACAGGGCGTCAGCATTGACTCCAGAAAAATCGGGAAGGGCAATTTATTTGTTCCTTTCAAAGGGGAAAATTCGGATGGCCACCGATTTGTAGAAGATGCCATTGAAAAGGGGGCAGCTGCAGCCTTTTGGCAAAAGGATGTTCCCAATCCTCCACTTCATCTTCCCATCCTGATTGTTGAAGATACACTGACGGCTCTTCAGGAATTGGCGAGAAGCTATCGTAATGAATTAAAAGTAAAGGTCGCAGGAATCACAGGAAGCAACGGCAAAACAACGACCAAGGATATGACCGCAAACCTTCTGTCACTAAACTATAAGGTTCAAAAAACGGAAGGCAATTATAACAACCATATCGGTCTTCCACTAACCATTCTGGCACTTGAGGAAGATACGGAAATCGCTGTACTGGAAATGGGAATGAGCGGAAGGGGAGAAATCGATTTTCTTACGAAGCTAGCCCGTCCGGACGCCGTGATCATTACCAATATAGGCGAATCCCATCTACAGGATTTAGGTTCCAGAGAAGGAATTGCAGAAGCGAAGCTGGAGATCATAAATGGCCTTCAGGAAAATGGCCTGGTTATTTATTACGGTGATGAGCCTCTTCTTGATGAAAAGCTGAAAACCTACAATGGTTCGGCTACATTAAGAACCTTTGGGAGAACCGGGGAAAACGATGTGTATCCGGTGGATATCAAGCAGAATGACAAGGGCAGCACATTTGGGATCAATGGATCCAGCGAGAAATTTTATCTGCCTGTACTGGGCACCCATAATGTTCTGAATGCCCTGGCAGCAATGATTGCAGCATCCCATTTCGGCGTTCCGTACGAAAAGATGAACGAAGGCTTTGCAAGCTTAAAGCTGACGAATATGAGAATGGAGCTGCTCGAGGGCAAAATGGGTGAAAAAATTATTAATGATGCCTATAATGCCAGTCCGACATCTATGAATGCAGCCATTGAACTGGTCGCCAATCTGCCTGGCTATAAAAAGAAAGTTCTCGTTCTTGGCGATATGCTGGAGCTTGGTCCGCAGGAGGAGGATTTCCATTACTCCACTGGAAAATCTGTGGATGCAAAAAAGGTTGATTATGTGTTTACTTTCGGCAAGCTTGGCGAATTTATCGCCAAGGGGGCGAAGGAAGTCCTGCCTAATGGACGGGTGGCAGCCTTTACTGACAAACAGAATCTCATTCAAGAACTGAAGAAACATGTCGACCAGGAAACCATTGTGCTGGTTAAGGCATCCCGTGGCATGAAGCTTGAAGAAGTTGTATCAGCTCTTCAATAGTTTCTTTGACAGCCTTTTAGCTTTAACAGAAGGGATGCAGAACTAATACAGCAAAAAGATTTTCAGCAAGAACATTTTGAAAAATAAATAACTGTATATAACTGTTATTATAGGAAATAAACCCCTGTTTCACGTGGAACAGGGGTTTTACTATTCTTATCGCAGTCTAACGGGCAGCAGGACCCCCCACTTCAAGACTCAGAGGAATCAAAGTAGGATAAGCGGGGGTCAAACTGCCCAATCTAGCTGCGGCTCCTAGGGGCTCGAGTTCATAAGCCGATCAGCTGATGGGAAAGTACTTCCCGTCATCTGCTCGTCCCTTGGCACCCCTGGGCAAGTCGCCTCGCTTTTATAATGTAAAGGCCCAAAAAGAAGAACAAAGACTAAAAACGCCACATCCTCCCAAAAGCTGTCGCATTTGGTCGTGCGATGCTCATGCTGACGAAGCCTTCCTTGTCCTGTGGGCTTCAACTAACAATCAGTGGGAAAAAGCCCCCCACTGATTGTAGTTTCACTATATATAGTTCCTTCGTTGTAAATTTTATCTTCCAATAGGTTTGATTAGTATGGCAAAAAGGAAAAAGTGTAAAATAAAATGAACTAAAATTTTAAAAAATGGCGGTGACTCGTGAATGATTGGCTGCATGTGCATACATGGTTTTACAGGAGCTCCATTTGAAGTAGAACCTTTGGCAGAGTATTTAAAAGAGCATACAGACTGGGAGATTTCCGTGCCGACATTGCCGGGTCATGGTGATGAGTTAAAGCTGAAAGGAATCGCCTACAACAAGTGGATTGAGCATGCAGAGGAAGAACTGAAGAGGCTGATCAGCCGCTGTGAGAAAGTATATGTCATCGGTTTTTCAATGGGCGGCCTGATTGCCAGCTATTTAACTGTACATTACCCTGTAGATAAATTGGTTCTGCTCAGTGCTGCTGCTTATTACGTGAACCCGAAGCAGCTATTCTTTGATATTAAAGAGATGGTAAGAGATGCTTTCAGGGGGAACCTGGCTGACAATGAAATGTTCGTCAGATATAAGCGGAAAATCAGTGCGACACCGATTACGGCAACACTACAATTCCGCAGGCTTGTGGCTTCCATCAGGCCCATTTTAAATCAGATCACCGTGCCGACATTGATTGCGCAGGGTGAAAGTGATGGAGTTGTGCCTCCGAGAAGCGCCCGATATTTATATAATAATATTGGTTCATCAGCCAAAAAGTTAATATTTATAAAAGACTCTAAGCATCTTATCTGCCATTGCGGGGAAGGGGACCGCCTCTTTCAGGAGATCCTTGGCTTTCTGCAAAAAAAGCCAGAATGATAAGGTTTTCAGCCAGCCTTCACGTTTGCAATGCTTACTTGAAAATGGTAATATAAACACCAAAGTGCCAACAGGAACTTCTTTTGAGAACCCGGACATACTCCAGTAGGAGAATGTCTTTTTTCATTAAATACAGAAGTATTGCTGAAAAAGCATACTTCAGTAAGGCCATAAATAGATGGGTGCTTAAATGCACTTATCTTAAGAGACCTGATTGTCCTTGAACAATTTGGATAGAACTTACCCTCATCCTTTCCTCAAGCGGGTTTCATAGTGAGTGGGACTCTTCTTAACGAAACATAACCGCACTTTTTATAAAAATGAGAAGTTACAGCATCTAGATGCCGGGTACGCCGGTAAAAAGGCTCCTTACAGGGTGCCATAACATTTCTTATAATCGTCCGGAAGAGTGACTCATAGGCCAATTTTTCAGGAGAACTCCTGCCTGCAGGTTTGCAGGGACAAAATTTTTCTATGATTAGAAGGAGAATGAATACATTGACAAAGTTTCAAGACTTGGGCATCAGCCCGGAGACAATGAAATCACTGAAACGAATGGGATTTGAAGAAGCGACTCCTATTCAGACACAGACCATTCCGTTAAGTTTGGAGAATAAAGACCTCATCGGGCAGGCGCAGACAGGAACAGGAAAAACGGCTGCATTCGGAATCCCGATGATTGATAAAATCGACAACACGAAAGACTATATTCAGGGAATTGTTATTGCCCCTACACGTGAGCTGGCGATTCAAGTATCGGAAGAACTGTATAAAATCGGATACGGAAAAAGAACGAAAGTCCTTTCCATTTATGGCGGCCAGGATATTAACCGCCAAATCCGCGCTTTAAAGAACAAGCCGCATATCATCGTTGGAACACCGGGACGTATTCTGGACCATATCAACCGCAAAACCTTGCGTTTGGACCATGTTCATACGGCCATCCTTGACGAAGCGGATGAAATGCTTAACATGGGATTCATTGACGATATTGAAGCGATTCTTGCACAAATTCCTGAAGAGCGCCAAACACTGCTCTTCTCTGCTACAATGCCTGCGCCAATCCGCAGAATGGCAGAACGCTTTATGAAGGACCCTCAAATTGTCCGCGTAAAAGCTAAGGAAATGACTGTTTCATCTATTGAACAATTCTATGTTGAAGTGCATGAAAAAAATAAATTTGATGTGCTGACAAGACTTCTTGATATTCAATCACCGGAATTGGCGATCGTTTTCGGACGCACCAAGCGCCGTGTTGATGAATTGGCTGAAGCCTTGAATCTTCGCGGATACATGGCTGAAGGAATCCATGGTGACCTAAGCCAGGCTAAACGGATTTCTGTTCTAAGGAAGTTCAAAGAGGGAAGCATCGACGTCCTTGTGGCAACAGATGTGGCAGCGCGCGGATTAGATATTTCCGGCGTAACACATGTCTACAATTTTGACATCCCACAGGATCCTGAAAGCTATGTTCACCGCATCGGCCGGACCGGACGTGCTGGAAAAACAGGTGTTGCGATGACATTCATCAATCCGCGCGAGAAATCGTACCTGCATGTGGTGGAACGTACAACTAAGAAAAAAATGGAACGCATGGATGCTCCAACACTGGATGAGGCGCTTGAAGGCCAGCAAAAAGCTGTATTGGAAAAGATCATGCAAACCATCGAGGAAAACAACCTTGAAAGCTATAAAGAAGCAGCAGATGAGCTTCTGGCACAAAAGGACGCTTCAACAGTTCTTCAAGCCGTGCTGAAGATGCTGACAAAGGAACCGGATACTACGCCTGTTAAATTAACAGAGGAAAAGCCGCTGCCATCTAAGCGCGACAGAAAGCCAAATGACCGCAGCCGCGGAGGATACAATGGAAGAGGCAGACAGGGCGGCCAAAAAGGATCATACAAATCCCGCCAAGGCCACACTGGAAAACGCCCAAGCCAAAATAACAACCGTTCAAACAGCAATAGCTATAGATAAGAAATTTGGAGAGCAGAAATTCTGCTCTCTTTTTTATTTGGTTCTCAGTCGGAGCCATCCACACATGCAATTTCTCAGCAGCTGCCGTACATACTAAGGGAAAAGCTGAACGGGAGGAATCGACATGACGATTGTACGCCTTGGGTATGTTGCGATGAGTATGAATCTGAAAAACGCATCGCCATCACAAACGATGACGTTCAAACAATTCTCAAGTATTAAAGACCGTGAGGCGGCTATTGCAAGACTGGAACGAATTGCCGTTTCCAATTTGGAGAATTGCCTGAGGCTGTTAAAGCACAATGCAGCCCATGATATCCATTTTTTCCGCTTCAGCTCACGGCTGATTCCCCTTGCTAATCATGAGGAACTTTCTGATTGGAAGTATATGCGTCCACTTAAAGAAATTCTGTCGGACATCGGCGACTTTCTGAAGGAACATCCCATGCGTGTGGATTTTCACCCTGACCATTTTGTGCTTCTTAATACACCGAAAGTTGACACATTGAATATGTCCATCAAAACGCTGGCTATGCATGAAGCCCTGCTGAAAGGCATGCGTCTGAATCCGGCTCACCGATGTGTTCTGCATGTTGGCGGAGGATATGATGATAAAGAAAAAGCTCTCGAACAATTTATCCATAATTGGGGCTTTACGCCTTCCGGAATCCAGCAGATGATCATTCTCGAGAATGACGATACCACTTTTACACTTGATGATACGCTCTACCTTTGTGAAAAGCTTGGGATTCCGCTGGTTTTTGATTACCATCACCACCTTGCCAACTTCAAGAATGATGACTGGATAGGGCAATGGGAAAGGGCAGCAGCAACATGGGACCATTCTGAACTGCCTGTGAAAATGCATATTTCCAGTCCCAAATCAGATAAAGACTTCAGAGCGCATGCGGATTATATTGATGCGGATATGTTTATGGAGTTTTTGCAGAACATTAAAGGTTCAGTGCCTGAGATTCATTGCATGATTGAAGCGAAAATGAAGGACAGCGCCCTGTTTAAGCTTGCTGAAGATTTGAAAATGAACCCTAATCTGACTTTTATTGATTCATCCAGCTTTGAAATATAACTGGTACCCCCCATTTTTTTCATAAAAGGGAGACACTTCTTTTTTCTGTCATGTATACTTATAGAAGTGAAAGAGCGGATTTAAAGCTATCAATTTTATGGAATTGCGGGGGGTACTGCATGATTACAGAGCCGCATAAAAGGATTCCGGCAAGGGGACTGCTTGCCTGGAGAATCTCCGGCACGCTCCATTCTGTTTTTCCTTTTGTGTTATCAGGGGGCGCTATTGCTGCTGCCATCCTGTTTAATTGGCCTATTTGGGTTATTGGAGCTTCTTTAATGTTTTTTTCCGCCTATGCCTACCTGGTCATTATGACTTTCCCAGCTTTAAGGTGGAAAAGATGGAGGTATGAGGTCCGGGAAAATGAAATAGAGCTTAAAAATGGACTGTTTGTGATAAAAAGGACGCTTGTTCCCATGATTCGGGTGCAGCATGTGGATACGAGGCAAGGGCCGATATTGCGTAAATATCGCCTGGCTACTGTCACTATCTCGACAGCTGCTACCGTTCATGAAATACCGGCATTGGATGTGGATGAAGCTGAGGAACTGCGCTTTTTCATTTCTCAGCTGGCAAGGGCTGCAGAAAATGATGTCTAATCCGAAACGGCTGCACCCAATATCCGCGGCAGTCAATTTCCTGAAACACCTTAAGGAAATGCTGGTGCCTTTTCTTATTTTTGTCGTCTTTGGAAGCAGAGGAGGAAATGGGGAAATTGTTCAGCTTGTCCTGTCTATAGGGGTCATAATCGCGGTTTTTATAATCGGGATTCTTACCTGGTGGAGATATACCTATAGACTGGAGGAAGGCGAGCTTCGAATCGAGTATGGTGTTCTTGTAAGGAAGAAAAGATATATTCCGCTTGAAAGAATCCAAAGTCTCGACTTATCGGAAGGGTTGCTTCAAAGACCCTTTGGACTTGTGAAAATGAAGGTGGAGACAGCGGGCTCAAGCGGTGCGGGTGAGGCAGAAGCGGTATTGACGGCTATTTCCAAAGAAGATGCAGATTTCATTCAGCAGGCATTTTCAGCTGCCAAAAATAATCCTTCAGAACCGGAAACAGCTGAGCAGAACCGGGAAGTGATTTATAAAATTACGCCTGGCGAATTGTTCCTGCTGGCATCAACTTCAGGCGGGGCAGGCGTCGTTATTTCAGCTGTCTTTGCTTTTGTATTTCAATTTGAAGAAATCATTCCCTATGAAAAGGTGTTTACCGGGCTCGAAGGATTTATTGCCAATGGAATGATCTTTGTAAGTATTCTGATATTCATCGTTTTTCTAATGGCATGGCTGATTGCTCTTATTGGGAGCATGCTGAAATATGCCGGTTTTACATTAATAAAAAGTGAGAAGGAATTGATTGTTACCAGAGGCTTGCTCGAAAAGCGGCAGATGACGATTCCGCTAAACCGCATACAGGCTATTCAGATAAGGGAAAACCTGCTTAGGCAGCCATTTGGACTGGCGACTGTCTATATCGAAAGTGCGGGAGGTTCCATTGAAGACAATGAAAGCGCCCGCTTAATGATCCTGCCGATCGTGAAAAAAACAAGGATTGCCGGTTTGTTAAAGCCGCACTTGCCACAGTATGAACTGCAGCCGGGTTTCTTTAAAGCTCCGAAAAGAGCGCTCAATCGCTATTTGTGGAGAGGGTTTCTGTGGATCCTGCCTTTTGTGGCTGTGCCGCTCCTCTTTTTTAGGCCGTGGGGATACTTTTCTTTGGTGCTGCTGATTCTTGCGCTGGGATGGTCGCATCTCAAATACAGGGATGCAGGCTGGGATATCAGCTCACAGCAGCTTGCCCTCAGATATCGCGGTATAGTGAGGACAACTGTTATTATGAGAAGAAATCGAATCCAGTCCCTATCTATGAAAGAAAGCTATTTTCAGAAAAAACGCAGTTTGGCTACCATAGAAGCTGCGGCTATGTCCGGGGCAGGCGGGACAGGCGGAACCGTTCGTGATCTCGACAGGAAAGAAGTATATGCAATTTATAAATGGTATTCTTATACCGGACTGAAGCAAAAAGAAAAGCGCCCGTGAGCGCTTTTTTGTTTAACTGTTCAGCTATGGGCCATTATCTGGCTAAAAACCCCACTATGGCTAAAATAACGATAACTCCCCAAACAGCAAGCCTTGATGCAGGTACTCCTTTTAAAGAAGGCCTGATGCCGGAAAGTCCGCCTGACCTTATGTTGCCGGATGAAGATGATGTGCGGCCTTTGGCCAGAGAGGCTGCGCCAATCAGGAAGCCTGCAAACAGGCCGAATATATGTGCCGTCACATTGATGTTTGGCTGCAGGAAGGTCATAATGACCCCGATGATCGTGATGGTCAGGATGATTTGTGAGTTTTCCCTGGATAAAAGTTCTTTTCGAAAGACCAGAATTGCTGCAAAGTAGCCGAACAAACCAAAGATCGCACCGCTGGCTCCGGCGTGAATATACGTTAATGGCTCAAGGATGAGGGTAGCAATATTGGCGGCTGCCCCCGCGGTGATATAAAGCAGAATGAATCTGGTTTTACCGAGGAGCCTTTCCAGGACAGGACCGAATAGAACGAGTGAAAAGCTGTTAAATAAAACATGGGAGAAGCCGCTGTGCAGGATGATAGGGCTCAGCAGCCGCCAGTATTCACCCTCCACAATATATAAATTGACACCAGCCAGCTTTTCAAAAATAAGTGAATTTGGGAAAAGGGGAATGACGGTTAATAGATAGATGATAATATGGATACAAATGATAGCAGTAACAACAGGGTAATAGCGGATAAATTCCTTAAAGCTTTCCGTTCTCGTAAACATGGCTCTCCTCCGTGCTTCAATAGTTATCTACATCATAGCCTGAAAAGCGGGTTTTCAGCATGCCATAACACTTATTTGGCGGATCATGTGTACACAATCCTGCTTCTACTGTATTCTTTATGCAGCGAATAATATAAATAGAAGGAAGATGAGAGATGATTTCCGGTATTGGGATTGATATTGCAGACCTGGAGCGAATAAGAAAAATTATTGCCAGGCAGGAGCGGTTTCCTGATCGGATTCTGACCCCAAAAGAGCTGAATGGCTATCAGCAATTGCCGGAAAAAAGGCGCGCAGAGTTTCTTGCAGGAAGATTTGCGGCCAAAGAAGCTTTTTCAAAAGCAATGGGAACCGGAATTGGGGAAGAACTTTCCTTTCAGGATATTGAAATTGAAAAGGATGAAAAGGGTAAGCCGTTTATTTCGAAACCATTTAAAGATGGGGTTCACTTGTCGATTTCCCATAGCAGGGAGTATGCTGTGGCTCAGGTGGTTATAGAAAAAGAATGACTTTTTACTGCGGGAAGAATTTCAAAAGCTTGTCATTCCTCCTAGCATATTCCTTAAGGTTGTCTCATATATTCATAATGCGATAGGAGAGACAGGCCGGAAGCGGCCAATCTCACTGAAATGAGACAAAGGGGCTGAAGGAATGAAGAAAAAGTGGTTTATGCTGCTTGCCGGGCTTTTGGTTGTTCTTGCATTGTCTGCCTGTGGTTCTAAAACACAGGAGGATGTTGTGAAGGATCTTGATAAAAAGCTCGAAGACGTTAAGGGATACAAGGCAGAGGCAAAAATGACTCTGCAGATGGGAACAGACCCGCAGACATATGAAATAGAAGTGTGGCATAAAGATCCGGATTTTTACCGGGTAAACCTGAAAAACGCCCAAAAGGAACAAAGCCAGATGATTCTGCGAAACAATGACGGTGTATTTGTCCTCACTCCTGCACTGAACAAAAGCTTCCGTTTCCAGAGTGATTGGCCGCAGAACAGCAGCCAGGCTTATTTATATGAATCATTAGTCAAGGACATTATGGAGGATAAAGAAGCTAAGTTCTCCGCTACAAAGGAGCATTATGTGTTTGAAACAAAAACACGATATCAAAATAATCAGATGCTTCCTGTACAGGAAATCAAGCTGAAGAAATCCGATTTATCCCCAGTCAGTGTGAAAGTTATGGACCCTGATAAAAATGCACTTGTAACAGTAGAATTTTCAAATGTAAAGTTCAATGCAAGTTTCGATAAGAAAGACTTTGACATGCAGAAGAACATGACAGGCGCCCAGCTCGAAGTGCCGGTCATGGCCGAGGTGGAGGATCAGGAATTCACAGTTAAATATCCGCAGATGGACATGGCGGATGTAAAGCTGGTTGATGAACAGGAAATGAAAACAGAAGACGGCAAGCGCGTTGTATTAACATATGATGGAGAAAAGTCATTCACGCTTGTACAGGAAAAGGCTGCTGTCATGCCGACATCATCCGTTGTTACATCGGTTAAAGGCGAGCCGGTGGACCTTGGCTTCACCATTGGTGCACTTTCTGACAACACCATCTCCTGGACCTACCAGGGCGTGGATTATATGATCGCCTCCAACGATTTATCACCTGAAGAAATGTCCGATATTGCCCGCTCTGTTCAAGGAGAAATGGTGAAATAAATTATTGACTAAAGCAGGTCTCATTTGGGGCCTGTTTTTTGTGTTTGGAAAGTTCGGGCTCACAATCTCGGGTTTAAAGCATCGTGAGATTGAAGCAGGATTCGCGTTCGGACACTGGGAGAGGGATTTTCGCAAGTTGAGTCCGAAGTACATCAGGGTTCGGACTCAGCTCCACAGGTTTACGAATTCTGAGTCCGAAGTAGGCCAAGGTTCGGACTCAGCCGCACAGATTTTCACGTTCTGAGTCCGAAGAAGGTCTAGGTTCAGACTCAACCTCTTGGATTTCCACAATCTGAGTCCGAAGAAGGTCTAGGTTCGGACTCAACGCCCGGGATTTCCGCAATTTGAGTCCGAAGAAGGTCTATGTTCGGACTCAACGCCTGGGA
>NZ_NJQY01000027.1:76552-78063 GCF_010628845.1 Bacillus sp. 22-7
GGATTTCCACAATCTGAGTCCGAAGAAGGTCTAGGTTCGGACTCAACGCCCGGGATTTCCGCAATTCAAGTCCGAAGTAGATCCAGATTCGGACCCAGTACCATGGATTTCCGCAATCTGAGTCCGAATAAAGCCCGGGCTCTCGGACCCGACACCGAAGTAAGTAAACCCAAACTAAAAAATATCCATTTGACAAACCATCTGCCGAGTTTGATAATCGACTTGTATAAAGCAATGGCTAAAGGACGTGAATACATCGATGAATGAACAGACAAAAATGTATCGGGACACTTGGGCAGAAATAAATCTGGACCATATTTCATATAATGTAGAGTCTATGAAAAAACATGTAAAAGAAGGGGCAAAAATCATTGCGGTTGTAAAGGCAAATGGGTATGGGCATGGAGATGCAGCTGTAGCAAAGGCAGCACTTGAAGCCGGCGCATCCTCCCTGGCGGTTGCGACCCTGGATGAGGCAATCGCATTGAGAATGAAAAAAATTGAAGCGCCAATTTTAGTAATGGGAGCGAGCCGTCCGGAGCACGCAGGCGAGGCAGCATCAAATAATATCTCCCTCACTGTTTTTCAGCAGGAATGGCTGGTAAAAGCAGCTGAATATGTAGAAGATGGAACACTAAATATTCATTTAAAGCTTGATACCGGGATGGGACGCCTGGGGATTCGGAGCCGGGATGAGCTTGCGGGAATTGAGAGCGTTATCAAAAAGGACAAGCGTTTTCTGCTTGAAGGGGTATTTACGCATTTTGCCACAGCGGATTCATTAGACAATGCCTACTTCGAAACGCAACTGGACAGGTTTGAAGAAATGATCGGCTGGCTGGAGGTATTGCCGAAGTATGTCCATACCAGCAACAGTGCGGCAGGCCTCAGGTTTCCAAAAGCGCATTTAAATGCTGTCAGAATGGGGATCAGCATGTACGGACTGACTCCATCCATGGAAATTAAGCATGTACTTCCATTCGAGCTGAAAGAGGCTTTTTCTCTTCACACCACTATTGTTCATGTGAAAAAACTTCATAAAGGCGAGAAAGTCAGTTATGGGGCGACTTATGAAGCGCAAGAAGATGAATGGATTGCGACATTGCCGATTGGCTATGCGGATGGCTGGATCCGAAAGCTTCAGGGACAGGAGGTACTTGCTGAAGGATCGAGAGTTCCAATTGTTGGAAGGATATGCATGGATCAATGCATGATTAAGATACCTCATCAAATGCCCGTAGGAACAAAGGTAACCCTGATCGGCGAGCAGGGGAAAGAAAAAATTTCGGTGGACGAAATCGCGGAAAAGCTTGAAACCATCAACTATGAAGTTACCTGCATGGTATCTTCCCGGGTTCCGCGCATATATAAAAGAGATGGTAAAATTATCGGGGGAATTAATTATCTGTTATAATCGGAAAAAATTAATTGTTGTTAAGAAGCGCTTCCGCTTTTCTAAAAAGATAACAATGATAAATTTTGAAGTTAGTTAACTGTCTAGCTCCAGCGCC
>NZ_NJQY01000027.1:78127-88686 GCF_010628845.1 Bacillus sp. 22-7
CGTCTTATGCCTGTCGTCCCTAAGCAGTCGCCTCCACATTTCGGGCTATCCTCCCAAAAAGGCAAAGAGCGCCTTTCCGGGAGGCTCGTCTTGTGCTTGTCGGGGGTGGGCAAGGCGCTTCCGCTTTTCTAAAATCATGCATAAAATACTATTTTTTTGGCCGATAATACAAAAGAATTAAAGAATCCCCTTTGCATTGGGCTTTATTAATGGTAATATTGAAAATGGTAGATATAAAAATGGTGTGTAGTGATGGTGGAGGTGTATGTTTGTGTCTGAGTCCAGCACAACAACAGAGATAATGGTGAAATTACCGCAGCATCTTTTAACCGAGTTAGACGGATTTGCTAAACAGGAAAACGTTAACCGGAGCGAATTCATTTATCAAGCAACCAAAATGTATTTGCGTGAACGCAAAAAGAGACAAATTCGCGAGTCCATGAGACGTGGTTACATGGAGATGGCGAAAATAAATTTGACGATTGCATCTGAAGCATTTCAAGCGGAATACGAGGCAGAACACACAGTTGAACGTCTAGTTAGCGGAGGATAATCCTTTGATTGTCAAACGTGGTGACGTTTATTTTGCAGACCTATCCCCAGTTGTTGGTTCAGAACAAGGCGGCGTCCGTCCAGTGCTTGTCATCCAAAACGACATCGGGAATCGGTTTAGTCCCACAGTAATTGTTGCAGCAATCACAGCTCAGATTCAAAAAGCAAAGCTGCCTACTCACGTTGAAATTGATGCGAAGCGTTATGGTTTTGAAAGGGATTCGGTCATCTTATTAGAACAGATTCGTACAATTGATAAACAACGCTTAACCGATAAAATAACCCATCTCGATGACGAAATGATGGAAAAAGTGGATGAAGCCGTGCAAATCAGCTTAGGCCTCATCGAATTTTAGCAAACGCTCTTTTGAAGGGCGTTTTTTATTTTTTTTGCAGAAAAAAGGTTTAGTTTCTTTTCGATAGGGTAAAAAAGAGAGTCATTTAATATATAAAATTGTCCGGTTTTGTAGATATACCCGTTTCCAGCTGGCAGTAACCTCCTGTTCGATGGGAAATCAGCGCACTGGAAAAAGGGTTTTCTTAAGAAATTGTCGAATTAACCTAAAGATGGGAATTATTAATTTCAGACCCTATAGGTATCATTTGACTCGAATTCATTGTTATCATTTAATTGGTATATACGAAACAGGAAGATTTTTTTGCTTCTTTACAATAAAGGGGAATTGGAAGGCTAATAATAGATAGATGATAAAATAGGGAGGAACAAATGAATTCGACAATATTGAATTATATACAAAATAATAAAGATTCTATTTTCAATCATTGGCTGGAGGCTACAAAAGAAAACGCGGATGAAAGGGTTACAAAGGTAGTTTCCGATCAGGTATTTATCGGGACAAGCCGGGAATTCATTGACCTGATTATTTCAAATATAAAAAGTTCAAATGAAGAATTCACTTCAAAATTGAGTGATTTCTCTGAGAAAATTGTTCGATTGGGCTGGCCGCTCAGTTTCGTGACAAAAGGGCTTCAAACATTCGGGAAAATTGTGTTCGAGGGCATGCAGGAAGCCGGAATTGTCAACCAGGAAAACCAAATGAAAGTCATTTACGAGTTCGATGGCTGGATGACTCCCATGGTTAATGAAGTGGTAAATATGTATTCGGCCACCTGGGAAAGAACTGTGTCCCTGCAAAAAATTGCCCTTCAGGAACTATCTGCGCCGCTGATCCCTGTTTTCGAAGGAATTACGGTCATGCCGCTTGTAGGTACAATTGATACCGAGCGTGCAAAGCAGATCATGGAGAATCTCTTAAATGGAGTGGTTAAACACCGTTCAGAAGTGGTCCTTATAGATATAACAGGTGTGCCGGTTGTTGATACAATGGTAGCCCATCATATTATACAGGCAGCAGATGCTGTAAGACTTGTTGGTGCAAAATGCATGCTTGTTGGCATACGCCCTGAGATTGCTCAGACGATTGTAAACCTGGGAATTGATTTAAATCAGTTTACCACAAAAAACACCTTGAAAAAGGGTGTAGAAGCGGCTCTTGAGTTAACCAGCCGCAAAATTGTGAAGGTGGAGGGAGAGGAATGAGAGTGAGAATCCCAATTTTAAAGCTGAACGATTGCCTATTAGTCTCCATCCAGTGGGAATTAGATGATCAGACTGCTCTGCAGTTTCAGGAGGATCTGCTCCATAAAATCCATGAGACGAGCGCAAATGGAGTCGTGATCGATTTAACATCCATTGACTTTATTGATTCATTCATCGCTAAAGTTCTAGGCGACGTAATAAATATGTCCAAACTGATGGGTGCAAAAGTAGTCATAACCGGGATACAGCCTGCCGTAGCAATTACGCTTATTGAGTTAGGTATTGGGTTAGATGATGTCCTTACTGCATTAGATTTAGAAAAAGGTTTGGAGAAATTACAACAGGAATTGGGGGAGTAACTGTATGGAAAACCAATCCTGCGTTAAAATCATAAACGAATGGGACATCGTTGCAGCCCGTCAGCTTGGGCGGAATGTTGCTAAAGAGCTTGGTTTTGGTACAGTTGACCAGGCTAGAATCACTACAGCCATTAGTGAGCTTGCCCGGAATATTTATTTATACGCCGGACAAGGGCAAATCTGTATTGAGAAAATATATGACGGCGGAAAAGCGGGATTGCGTATAGTTGCGGTAGACAGCGGCCCTGGAATCAGTGATTTACGCCAAGTAATGGAAGACGGATACTCGACATCAGGAGGATTAGGAGCCGGCCTTCCAGGTGTGAAGCGGTTAATGGATGAGTTCTTAATTGACTCCAATCCCGGGACCGGTACAGATATAAAAGCAACTAAGTGGCTTCGTTAGGGGGAAGCGTTATGGATTTCCGAGAAATGATGGAATCAAAGTATCGGGATATTCTTGAGAATTATATTAAGGAACAATCTGAACAGGCTTTGTATCAGGGCCAGAAGTTCAGCAGGAAGTCGATCGAGCACAAAATCTCACCTGAAGAGATTATCAGTGTTCATAAAAGTCTGATGGGTGAACTTTATCCGGACTTGCCTGAATATGTTCACCATTCTTTTGATATCCTTCTGGAAGTCATGATAGGCTATGGTTTTGCCTATAGAGAACATCAGAGCTTAAAACATATTCAGCAGGAACTCAGGACAGAGATGGAAATAGCTGCGAACGTTCAGCAAACCTTGCTGGGAACGCAGGTTCCTTCTGTTGAAGGACTGGATATCGGCGCAATAAGTGTTCCTGCCAAACATATGAACGGTGATTATTTCCATTTTGTTCAGGATGAGAACAGCACAATCAGCATCGCCATTGCTGATGTAATCGGTAAAGGTCTTCCTGCAGCCCTTTGTATGTCCATGATTAAATATGCCATGGACAGTGTGCCTGAAAACCGCAATGACCCTAAAACGGTCCTTGAAAATCTTAATCGGGTAGTGGAACAGAACATAGATTTAACCATGTTCATTACCATGTTTTATGGAATATATGATACAAACAGCCACATGTTCTCTTATGGTTCTGCAGGACATGAACCGGGCCTGTTCTATAATGCCGGAAATGGGCAATTTACTGAGCTGACTGCGAAAGGCCTGCTTCTTGGTATTGATAAAAAAACTAAATACCGCCAGTACGAAAAAGGAGTAAATCCCGGAGATATGATTATATTAATGTCAGACGGGGTTACTGAATGCCGTACAGAAGAAGGGTTTATAGAAAAGGAATCATTGCTGGAATTAATCATGAAATACATTCATTTAAATGCACAGGAAATAGTTAATAGCGTATATAAAGAACTTGAAAAACTTCAGCATTTTCAATTGCGGGATGATTTTACCTTAATTATTTTAAAAAGAAATGTTTAATGGGTTTTAAAAGCGGGTAACTAGTAAAAAGCAGTTGACATGTAAAGAGGTGGGTCAGTTATGAATATTACTATAGATGTAAAAGAAAATGATATGCTGATTGAAGCAATGATAAGTGGAGAAATTGATGCGTATACAGCACCTAAACTTCGCGAAGAGCTTTTTCCTTTAACAGAAAAGGAAGGCGTAGAAATGGTGGTCAACCTATCAGAAGTCTCTTATATGGATAGTACCGGCTTAGGCGTATTTGTTGGTGTGTTTAAAAATGTCCGTGCCAATAACGGAAAATTCCAGATTGTTGGCTTGTCGGACCGTTTAAAGAGACTTTTCGAAATTACAGGCCTGGCGGATATTATCGATATTAACAGCGGGATTGAAGGTGGAGTACAATGAACGAGCCATTTGATTATATAGAGGTGAAAATTCCGGCCAAGCCGGAGTTTGTCGGGGTAATCCGCCTGACATTATCAGGGATTGCCAGCAGAATGGGATTTGCATATGAAGAAATTGAAGATCTTAAGATTGCTACAAGTGAAGCTTGCACTAATGCAGTTCAACACGCATACAAACAGAATGAGCAAGGGGAAGTAGTCATCGGGTTCGGTTTATACACGGACCGCCTTGAGGTAATGGTCGCAGACAGCGGAAAAAGCTTTGATTTCCAATCTGCGAGACAAGGCATTGGGCCATATGACCAGACTGATTCTGTGGAATTTTTGCGTGAAGGAGGCTTGGGTCTATACCTGATTGAAACATTGATGGATGAAGTAAGAATTCATCATAAAGAGGGTGTTACGGTCTTTATGACCAAATACCTAGAAGGAGAGCAGGTGGAGAGGGATGCAAAAACAATCTCAACCTAACCAAAAATCCAAAGAAGAAACAAATGCTTTAATCAAAGCCTACCAGCTTCACCAGGATGAAGATGCTCAAAATACCCTGGTTCTTCAATATCAGAATTTAGTAGAAGCCATTGCCCGCAAGTACTCAAAAGGGAGATCCTATCATGAGGATATTGTCCAGGTAGGCATTATCGGCTTATTGGGTGCAATCCGCCGCTATGATGAGTCTTTCGGCAAAACATTTGAGGCCTTTGCTGTTCCTACTATTATCGGGGAAATTAAGCGCTTCTTAAGGGATAAAACTTGGAGTGTTCATGTTCCGCGCCGCATAAAGGAATTGGGTCCGAAAATTAAAGCTACCGTTGAAGAGCTTACAACAGAGCTTCATAGGTCGCCAAGAGTAGACGAAATAGCCGATATGCTTGGGGTTTCTGAAGAAGAAGTGCTGGAAGCGATGGAAATGGGGAAAAGTTATCAGGCTCTTTCTGTTGACCATTCAATCGAAGCTGATTCTGATGGCGGAACGGTCACCCTTTTGGATATCGTTGGAAATGTGGACGAGGGCTTTGAAAAAGTAAACCAAATGCTGGTGCTTGAAAAAGTCCTGCATGTTCTGTCAGAGAGAGAGAAATTAATTATTCAATACACATATCTTGAGAATTTGAGCCAAAAGGAAGCTGGAGATAAACTAGGGATTTCCCAGATGCATGTATCAAGACTTCAGCGCCGTGCGATCAAAAAGCTTCAGGAAGCAATCCACTCTGAAACAAATAACTCGGAGTGCCTTTCATGACCAAATTGGTTAGAGATAACATCGAAGTGATTGCACACCAGACAGCTAAAGAAGGCAAATCATTCTGCGGTGATGGCTATTATTTTACCGCAACGGATGAATACTTTGTATGTGTGCTGGCAGATGGCCTTGGAAGCGGGGAATATGCGTATGAGGCTTCTTCTGCTGTTGTTTCCGTTGTAGAGCAGCATCATGAGAAAGATGTAGATACGCTTATGAAGCTCTGCAACGAAATTCTTTTGCAAAAAAGAGGAGCAGCAGTCGCGCTGTTTAAAGTACACTTTGCTTCCAGGGAATTTGTATACAGCTGTGTAGGGAATATCCGGTTTTTCCTTTATTCATCTGCAGGAAAACTCACTTATCCCCTGCCTGTAACAGGATATCTGTCAGGAAGGCCGCAGGTGTTTCATACCCAGCGGTTTACGTATGAAGCGGAGTCTAAATTTTTGATATACTCAGATGGCTTTAATATCCATGGGGTTAAATCTTTGCTGAAAGCATTTCTCCCTATTGAACTTATCTCGGAAGATATAAAGAAGCAATATCCATCTACTTCAGATGATGCTACTTTCATACTTGGAAGCTTACTCTAGACAGGGTAAGCTTTTTGTTTGTTCTTTTGATAAAATGAATATTGAGACTCTATGATGGAGGAATGAACTTGGAAAAAACATTGGATAGACAAGATCAAACACTAAATTTAATCGCTGGGGAACTATCGATAGCCATCAAACAAGTAAAAAACACAATCAGCTTACTGGAAGAAGGAAACACAGTCCCGTTTATTGCCCGATACAGAAAAGAACAGACAGGCGCGCTGGATGAAGTTCAAATCCGCGATATTATGGAGCGCTGGCAATACATACAAAACCTTAATCACCGTAAAGAAGAGGTAATCCGCTTAATTGAAGAACAAGGCAAATTGACCGAAGAGCTAAAAACCAAAATTAACAAAGCGGTGAAGCTGCAGGAAGTAGAAGACTTATACCGGCCATATAAGCAAAAGCGCCGGACAAAAGCAACTGCGGCAAAAGAAAAAGGGCTTGAGCCCTTTGCTGAGTGGCTTCTCACTTTTTCGCTAAATGAAACCCCTGCTGCAAAAGCCAAAGAATTCTTATCTGATGAAAAGGAAGTAACCACAACGGAAGAAGCAATCGCTGGTGCAAAAGATATTATCGCAGAGTGGGTATCAGATGAAGCGGAGAGCAGAAAATGGATCCGTATGGAAACAGCCAAAAAGGGGACTATTGAGTCCACTGTGAGAAATAAAGAGAATGACGAAAAAGGCGTTTATGAAATGTATTACGAGTATGAGGAACCGGTGAGCAAGATTGTTCCACACCGCACACTTGCATTGAACCGCGGTGAAAAAGAGGAAGTATTAAAGATTAACATTAAGCCAAATACCGAATTTATTTTAAAGTACTTATATAAAAAGTGGGTAAAGGATGAACGTTCTCCTGCAGGCACGATTGTAAGGGAAGCCATTGATGATGGCTACAAGCGTCTGATCATGCCATCGATTGAACGCGAAATACGCAATGAACTGACTGAAAAAGCAGAAGAACAGGCTATTATGATTTTTTCTGAAAATCTAAGAAAACTGCTGCTTCAGCCCCCGTTGAAAGGAAAGATCGTACTTGGGGTAGACCCTGCCTACAGAACAGGCTGCAAGCTGGCTGTTGTAGATGAAACTGGAAAAGTACTTGATATCGGAGTCATATATCCGCACCCGCCTGTTTCCAAAACGAATCAGGCACGGGAGAAAGTAATTCAAATTCTAAAAACCTATAAAGTAAAAATGGTTGCCATCGGAAATGGGACTGCTTCAAGGGAAACCGAACAGTTCATCGCAGATATATTAAAGGACATGAAAGAGGAAATATTCTACCTGATTGTCAATGAAGCGGGGGCGAGCGTCTACTCTGCCTCGGATCTTGCCAGAGAAGAGTTTCCTGATTTTCAGGTGGAAGAAAGAAGTGCTGTATCAATCGCCCGACGCCTCCAGGATCCTCTTGCAGAATTGGTTAAGATTGATCCAAAGTCAGTTGGGGTTGGTCAATATCAGCATGACGTATCCCAGAAAAAGCTGTCCGAATCCCTTTCCTTTGTTGTAGAGACAGCAGTAAACCAGGTAGGCGTAAATGTGAACACCGCTTCATCTTCATTGCTGCAGCATGTAGCCGGCCTGTCAAAAACAGTTGCCGTAAATATAATTAAAAAACGGGAAGACGAAGGGAAGTTCACGGACCGCAAGCAATTGAAAAAAATCCCCCGACTTGGTGCCAAAACCTATGAACAGGCAATAGGCTTCCTGCGGATTATCGATGGAAAAGAGCCTCTGGACCGGACGGGAATTCATCCGGAAACATATGCAGAAGTAAATAAATTGCTGGCTAATCTCGACTTTAAATCAAATGACCTTGGCTCACCATCGCTAAGAGAGGCGCTCAAAGGCATAGATATCAGCCGGACAGCCCGGGAGCTTGAAATCGGTGAGCTGACATTGAAGGATATCATTGACGCTTTAATGAGACCTGAAAGAGATCCGCGTGATGAGCTGCCGAAGCCTCTTTTGAAAAAAGAAGTTCTAAAGCTTGAAGACCTGCAGGAAGGAATGGAATTGCAAGGGACAGTGCGGAATGTTGTAGATTTCGGAGCCTTTGTCGATATTGGAGTCAAACAGGATGGCCTTGTTCATATATCCAAGCTCAGCCGCCAATTTGTCAAACACCCGCTGGACGTCGTTTCCGTTGGTGATGTGGTAACAGTCTGGGTGGACTCTGTTGATAAACACAAGGGAAGAGTCGCTTTAACAATGCTGGGCCATTCTAATTAATAGAAGCTAATAATTTCACAGTTTTCGAGTCGTCATAAGCTAAATCACACCGGAAAACACTATTTCTGGCGTGATTTGGCTTATGCTTTTTATAACTAATGATGAGTTCGCTTGACTAAGGATTTTCAGCATTGGGACTGGATTGTTCGGCGGGCATTAGTGCCTTTATGAGCAATGCTTCTTTCTATAGAAAAACCAGCACTGATTCAGCAGTTTGATCTGATAGCGGTCTTTTTCATAAAAAGCACGCTGGATTTGATTTTGAAACCATACAGGCATACGATTTACCTCCCGTTAATTGGAATCTGATAATGGCTCCCTCTTTCTGCAAGGAGTTCAGAGCTGTAAAAGGTATATATAATGTATGCTATAATAGGTTGTCATGTTTACGATAAGAGAGGAAAACATTGAGATGAATGACCAGGAGCTTCAGAAACTTGTTGAAAAGATATCATTAGAAAGCTTCGGCAAGCCCTTTTGCCACCAGGCATATTTTAATTCACGCCTAAAATCGACTGGCGGAAGATATATGCTGAATTCACATCATGTTGAAATTAACAAAAAGTATTATGAGCAGCTTGGACCTGAAGAATTAGTGGGAATTATTAAGCACGAGCTCTGTCATTATCATTTGCACTTAGAGGGAAAAGGATATAAACATCGTGATCAGGATTTCAGACTGTTAATGAAGAAAGTGGGAGCACCCCGATTTTGTTCAGCTTTGCCTGATCGCCCTAAAACAAAAAAATTCGTTAAGATTCTTGTTTATGTGTGCAAAGAATGCGGCCAAATTTATCAGAGAAAAAGAAAAGTTGATACGAAGAAATATGTCTGCGGTAAATGCAAAGGAAAATTAGTGTTCAAAAAAGAATTGACATTAGATTAAGTACGCTTTATATTTAATAATTGTCGCAGGTCAATACAGGACAAGCGGCTAATAAATTCTTCTAAAAAGATGCTTGACTTTTATAGTCCGCGTCCTTATAATATGAAGAGTCGATAAGATGTTAGCTGTTTTATTGATCAGTTTATTATTATTCCGCAGTAGCTCAGTGGTAGAGCATTCGGCTGTTAACCGAACGGTCGCAGGTTCGAATCCTGCCTGCGGAGCCATATTTGGGGAAGTACTCAAGTGGCTGAAGAGGCGCCCCTGCTAAGGGTGTAGGTCGCGTAAGCGGCGCGAGGGTTCAAATCCCTCCTTCTCCGCCAGAAAATTCTAATAATGGCCCGTTGGTCAAGCGGTTAAGACACCGCCCTTTCACGGCGGTAACACGGGTTCGAATCCCGTACGGGTCACTTTTTTTATTTCCGACGGTTTTTATGGATGGTCCCGTGGTGTAGCGGTTAACATGCCTGCCTGTCACGCAGGAGATCGCGGGTTCGATTCCCGTCGGGACCGCCATTTGTTATTGGGCTATAGCCAAGCGGTAAGGCACCGGACTTTGACTCCGTCACTCGCAGGTTCGAATCCTGCTAGCCCAGCCATTTTTAATGAGCCATTAGCTCAGTCGGTAGAGCATCTGACTTTTAATCAGAGGGTCGAAGGTTCGAGTCCTTCATGGCTCACCATCTTAAATTTTATATGCGGGTGTGGCGGAATTGGCAGACGCACCAGACTTAGGATCTGGCGCCGCAAGGCGTGGGGGTTCGACTCCCTTCACCCGCACCATTAATTACCATTGAATTAAGCATCTCGTTTTGGTATGATGTTACTTGTCGCTTTATTAAGCGGTCGTGGCGGAATGGCAGACGCGCTAGGTTGAGGGCCTAGTGGGGGCAACCCCGTGGAGGTTCAAGTCCTCTCGGCCGCACCAAAAAAGTTATTGACATTTGAATTTAAGATCGTTATAATATAAGAGTTGCTTTAATAGATGCGCCCGTAGCTCAATTGGATAGAGCGTTTGACTACGGATCAAAAGGTTAGGGGTTCGACTCCTCTCGGGCGCGCCATTATACGGGGAGTAGCTCAGCTTGGTAGAGCACTTGGTTTGGGACCAAGGGGTCGCAGGTTCGAATCCTGTCTTCCCGACCATTCGGGAAATAACAATTCTATATGCGGGTGTAGTTTAGTGGTAAAACCTCAGCCTTCCAAGCTGATGATGAGGGTTCGATTCCCTTCACCCGCTCCAAACTTACTGATTGATCTTTGAAAACTGAACGAACAAAACGTCAACGTTTAAATCAT
>NZ_NJQY01000028.1:0-10822 GCF_010628845.1 Bacillus sp. 22-7
CCCCCACTTCAAGACTCAGAGGGAATAAGGGAGGATAGGCGGGGGTCAAACTGCCCAATCTAGCTGCGGCTCCTAGGGGCTCGCTTGTCACCCCTAGGCAAGTCGCCTCGTTTTATAATGTAAAGGCCCGAAAAGAAGAACAAAGACTAAGAACGCCACCTCCTCCCAAAAGCTGCCGCTTTTGGTCGTGCGATGTATCGCTGCCCGTAGCTTTCCTTGTCCTGTGGCAACGTCTTTGTGACCCACTTTCCGTGAGCCTCAACTAACAATCAGTGAGAATAAGGAAAACCCCCTGATTGAAGTTTCACTTTATGGAAAGTTTGTCCGAGGGGAAGCATATGCATGTAATATTCCTTGTGATTAAGCTGGGAAAATAACCAAATGGAGCAGGATTATGATTTATTTATTAGTGGTTATTTTCATAATTGTTCTTGTCATGCCGTTTCTATCTGAGTTTGTGGAAAAAAATCTGGAGATGTTTTTATTTGTAATGGGGCTTTCCGCAGCACTCGCTAGCGGAGTTCTAAACAGCGGTCTTTTTGTACAAGCGGCACAGGAGCCTGTAAAAATTACACTCGCTGTCTTTATTGCGGGCCTCTTGTTTAAGTGGTTTCAGGCAAATCTGGAAAAAAGCATCCTTTCAGTAAGCCGGCGCATGCCGTTTCGATTATTTGCAGCATTGATGGTCATTTTCCTGGGATTAATTTCAAGTGTTATTACCGCTATTATTGCTGCACTGGTTCTTGTGTTAATTATTAGTGCCCTAAGGCTTGATAGAACCTCAGAAGTCAGGCTGACAGTACTCGCCTGTTTCTCGATTGGCCTTGGCGCAGCACTGACGCCAATTGGCGAACCGCTTTCCACCATTGCCATCAGTAAAATGAAAGAAGACTTTTTCTTTTTGATGGATTTGGTTGGACCGCAAATTATTATTGCCCTCGTGTTTTTCGGCATCATGGCAGCGATAGCTGTTAAACAGCCTAGTTCTGGAAAAGCTTCCTTTACCAAAAAGCCTGCCAGTGAAAACTATGAAGAAATCTTTGTCAGGGCTTTGAAGATTTACTTTTTTGTCATGGGCCTGACGATGCTTGGGGCCGGTTTTGAACCGCTGATCAATCACTTTTTAATCGGTTTAAATCCGCTTCTGTTATATTGGATCAATATGATTTCTGCTGTACTTGACAATGCTACCCTTGCTGCAGCTGAAATCAGTCCATCTATGGACCATTTCACCGTTCAATCGATTCTTCTGGGACTCCTGATCAGCGGCGGAATGCTGATCCCCGGAAATATTCCCAATATTATTGCTGCCGGTAAACTGCAGATTACGAGTAAAGAGTGGGCCGTATTCGGAGTGCCTTTTGGATTGGTCACGATGATTGGATATTTTGTGCTTATTTTATTCAGTGGGAATTAAAAGGGCTGCGTGCAGTCCTTTTTTATTTATCTTATTTAGTTTACATAACATTATTATTATTTACTAAAAAGAATCTGCATCTCACAGCTTCCAATTTCTTATCCTATTCATTTTCATAATGGCCGCTATGTTCCTCGCTGTTCTTTCCATATGAAGTGCTGCTTTCTCAAAAGCATCCGGAAGGGTTATCACGCCAGGAACTATGCTGAAAAGCGCATCAATACCGTGGTCATGGACGATATGGCTGTCGTCTGATAAGGAACCTGCAAGACCGAATACGGGTATTCCGTGCTTCTTTGCCGCTTTTGCCACCCCAATTGGCGTTTTTCCATAAATCGTCTGGCTGTCAATCCTGCCTTCGCCTGTAATGACAAGGTCAGCACCTATTACTTCCTCCTCAAAGTTAACTGCGTCAAGGACAATATCAATTCCTCTTTTTAAGTCAGCATTTAAGAATGCAAGCAGACTTCCGCCTATCCCTCCGGCCGCACCTGCCCCCTCTATATCGCGAAATGGTTTGCCGAGTGCATGTTCAACAATATCTGCAAAATGGCCCAGATTCCGATCCAGCAGCTGTACCATTTCTGGTGTCGCCCCTTTTTGCGGCCCAAAGATAGCGGAAGCACCTCTTGGACCAGTTAATGGGTTATCAACATCGCATGCTACTTCAATATGGATGTCCCGAAGCCGTGGGTCGAGGTTTGACATGTCGATGGCTGAAAGCTCAGCAAGCGCCCCTCCGCCCGGACCGATTTCCCTGCCCGTTTTACCATAAAGCTTTCCGCCTAATGCCTGTATCATTCCTGCTCCCGCATCATTTGTCGCACTTCCGCCGATACCAATTATGATGTGCTGAACTCCTGTGTCCGCTGCGGCAGTGATCAATTCACCTGTTCCCCTAGTTGATGTCAGTAAGGGATTCCGTTTTTCTGGAGGAACCAGATGCAAGCCGGATGCAGCTGCCATTTCAATGACAGCTGTCTTTCCATCCCCCATTAAGCCAAAGAATGCCTGTACCGGTTCTCCCAGCGGACCCGTGACAGTACGCTCAATCATTCTTCCGTATGTTGCATCTACAAGCGATTGGACCGTTCCCTCTCCTCCGTCAGCCATCGGCATTTTTTTATATTGAGCATCTGGAAAAATTGATTTAAACCCTCGTTCAATGGCATTCGCTGCCTCTAGTGCCGATAAACTCTCCTTAAAAGAATCCGGCGCAATAACTATTTTCATTCCTGATCTCCCCTTTCTTTAGCCAAAAAGCTTAAAGACTCCAAATATCAGAGTTGAAATAACGGCAAGAGTTAAACCGATAAGCGACTCATATGGCATTAGCTTCAATCTTCCTTTCATATCCATATTGACGCTTCCTGCGGTTGCATGGAAAAAGCTTCTGTGCGGCAAATGATCCAGTACGGTAGCCCCAGCATGAATCATGGCTGCCCCTGCTAAAGCTGATATTCTCGACCATTCCATAAGCAGGCGGAACTTTTTTCAAGATTAATAGTATGGCAATGACTAAAGCTGAAATCGCGCCTAAAGTGCTTACAGTTACATCCATTATGAGCCCTCTCGTGATGATTTGCTTATGTATCCATTGTAAGCGTTTGCGCGTATTGTTTCATTGTGTATGCTGATGAAAAGAAGCGGTTAGAATTCTAATGTAATTGTGCACTTGCACAATTATTGATGGATTTTGATTAATTTCGCTACATACAGTTCAAGCATCATCTTCATATTCCGCGGGTCTCTTCCAGTTACTTCTGTTATCTTATCCAGGCGGTATCTCAGAGTATTGCGATGGATAAATAAGCGGTCTGCTGTTTTGCCAAGGTCTCCGCCTTCCTTCATAAAAACATCAAGAGTTTGAGCCAGCTCCCCTTTTTTATCCTGCTCCATGAGCCGGTCATAGAAAGAGATTGCCTCAGTGTCCTTTAGACCAAGCGTGCATATCTCTGCTTCGAGCCAGTATTTTTCATAACTGTAATAGCCTGCGTCGGGGTGAATCCTGGGTCCAAGTTCAGTAAGCTGCCGTGCATGCCGAAAAGACAATTTTAAGCCGTTCATCTTCTCAGAAGTATTCCCTATCCCAATAACCGCTTTCCTCTTTGAAAGGCTGTCAATCCGCTTTAAAGCGGAGATCTGTTCAGACTGTCCCCCTGCCTTTAAAATCACAATTTCATTGTTGAACGTTACCCCTGTTAAATCCTGGTTTCCTAACTCAAAATGAATGGCATTAATAAGCTTTTGATTCTCAGTACCCAGCTCTTCCGGCAGCTTCAGTACAATGGCTGTCCGCGGGATTTTAAGATCGTATCCCAAAAACCCGGCCCTCTCTTCCAGCCAGGCTTCATTTAAAGGTTCTTCAGAAATAAGCAGGTTTACAATCTCGCCCTGGAGACGCTGCTTCCACTGTACTCTTTCCAGCAAAAAAGACTGCTCCAGAACGAGTTCTGCTGCCATTTTAACAAGCTCTGCATAATTCTGGATTTGCTCGGGTTCCCCCGTGATGCCGACTACACCAATAATTTGATTGTTAAACTGGATGGGCAAATTGATTCCCGGCTTGGCTCCTTTCAGTCCGGCAGCACTTTTTTCATCAATTACCACACTCTTGCCTTTTTTAAGGACCAATAAAGCGCCGTCATGAACCTGGTTGATCCTTTCCTTCTCACCTGATCCGATTATAATGCCTTCCTCATTCATAACATTTATATTTTTATTAAGAATTTTCATCGTGCGCTCCACTATTTCCTGAGCGAGTTCATAGGATAAAAAGTGCACCATTCACTCCGCCTTCCTGATAGATTACTAACAATGTATCATAGTATATTTGCACAATAAACAAAATAAAAACCGTGTAACAAGACACGGTTAAGAAGTTGTTTATGCTAATGTCTGCAGGTATGCCCATTTGTGTTCCCGCTCATCCTCTGAAAGGCGGTAACGGTCATCCAGCAGTTCGGCAAGCAGCTCATTTTTTTCCGACGGGGGGATAGAAAGCTTTTTAATATAATCGCGGCAGTTTCCAAGGAATTCTGAATATCCCGTCCAGCTCTCATCAAATTGTTCATCCAGCTGTTTTTTGAGCATCCGGGTCAGCTTTGGGCTTGCACCATTTGAGGTGACAGCGATTTGAAGAGGACCGCGCTTTACAGCTGCCGGGAAGATTACATTTCCTTCTCCTGCTTCATCGACCACGCAAACCAGCTGATCTGAATTTAGTGATTTAGCCAGTGCATGGTTAGCTTCACGTTCATTTGTAGCCAGAATCGATAAAAAAGCATATTTAAAATCATCTGCGGAAGCTTCCCGCTGAATGAGTTCATAGCCTCTTTGATGAGCGAAAGCGATGAGATCATGTGAAATAACAGGAGCAACAAACGTAATTTGGGCATTTTCTCCATCAAGTGTTTTCGCTTTTCGTAAGGCAATTCTGCCGCCGCCAGCAATAACGATCTTCTTGCTGGTTAAATCAATGAATAACGGCTGCATTCACATTCACCTCTCCATTCGCTTTTCCAGCGACCAGATTTTGGATAGCGGCATGTTTCCCCAGCGTATCAGTAAGATTCACAGAGTATCCTGACTTTACCTTCTTATTTACCTCTCTTACAACTTCACTTAATAAAAGCCCTGAGAATAGTAGATATGGGATGACAATCACATTGCCGCTTGCCTTTTGGCATATGGAGTCAAGACCATCCTGAAACGACGGAGCAGCGGCTGCCAGATAGCAGACCTGCACATTTTTCACACAGAGACGATAGCTGATTCCGTTTTTGATAGAGTCAAAAGCTCTAAGAATGGAAGGATCACTGCTGCCTCTTCCCACAATTAAAACAGAATCTAAAGGAGATATCGGCTGGGCATCTGCTGTAACAAGCTCTGTAATGGCGTCTAGAATAGTGTCCTGGACTCCAAATGGGTCCACCATTTTTACGATGATGCCGTGATATTTTTCTATTAAAGGAGCAAGTTCTTCAGGAATATCCTGCTTGATATGTCCGGCTGCAAGTAAAAATAGAGGCACAATGACAATTTCTGTGGCTCCTTCCCTGACACAGTGTTCAAAGCCTTCCTTAATGTAAGGCTCAGTTAATTCCAGAAAACAAAGCTTTTGAATGGGAGCATCGACTTTTTTCATAACACTTTCGATAAAAAGGTTTGCTTCGGCAGCTCCTTTTTTTGAACGTGTGCCATGGCCGATGTATAGGACCGCTTTCATTAGTTAGGCTCCCTCCTTTTTAAAACCGCCGTTTATCCCTGCACAGCAGGCAGATTTGGTACAATTTCTTCTTCAAACCAATTAATTTTATGGTGCATGGAGACTACATTCCCAATGACGATCATGCTTGGATTTGTGATGTTGGATTCTTTCACTTTGTTCTCAATTGTAGCAAGCGTGCCAGCAACAGTCCGCTGCTCTGAAAGGGTTCCCCAGTGAACGAGAGCAATCGGTGTCTGAGGTGATTTCCCATTTTGAATAAGGTTTTTCACAATATTAGGCAAATGGGACACACCCATATATACACAAATCGTGTCGACTGCATGCGCCAGATGGGCCCACTGGTGCTCAGCTTCTTCGTTTCCTGCCTGGTGTCCTGTGACAAATGCGAAACTTTTGCTTAAGGTTCGGTGTGTGACCGGAATCCCCGCATAAGCAGATGCCGCGATCCCTGCAGTGACTCCGGGCACAATTTCAAATGGCACATCATGATTGGCACACTCTTCTGCCTCTTCCCCGCCTCTGCCGAATACAAATGGATCTCCGCCTTTCAGCCGGCAGACCTGAAGACCTTTTTTCGCATATTTGACGAGCAGATGATTAATGGTTTCCTGTTTCATCACATGATGATTGGGGAGCTTGCCGCAATATACCAGCTGGGCTTCTTTTCTCGCATAATTTAATAGTTCACGGTTAACGAGACGATCATAAAGAACGACATCTGCCTCCTGCAGGCAGCGCATTCCCTTAACAGTCATCAGGTCCGGGTCACCCGGTCCGGCACCTACTAAATAAACTTTTCCTGTCATACTCATGCCCGCCCTTTCTGTATTGTCTTATAATATATGCACTTTAACGCTTTTCCTAGGCTGATAATCTAATTGTTTTCTATAATACCATTTTTCGGGGTGAAATAGTAGGAATTATTTTTTCAGAAAAGGAGTCTCCTATTATAAGAGACTCCCGGTTATTTATAAAATATTCTTTTCCCGCAGATGGGCAACTATCTGACCGACTGCTTCTTCTACGGTGTACTGGTCGGATCGGACCGTAATTTCAGGGCTCTCTGGTGCTTCGTAAGGGGAATCGATTCCTGTAAAATCCTTAATTTCCCCGCGTCTGGCTTTTGCGTATAATTGTTTTGGATCCCGACGTTCGCATTCTTCGAGCGGACAGTCGATGAAGACTTCAATAAATTCCCCTGCTTCAAACAGCGCCCTGACAGTTTCTCTATCCGACCGGAAAGGAGAAATGAACGCTGTTGTAACGATCTTTCCGCTGTCCACAAACAGCTTCGCGACTTCCCCAATGCGCCTGATATTTTCATTTCTGTCTGCCTCTGAAAAGCCAAGATCTTTATTTAAGCCGTGTCTGACATTGTCACCGTCCAAAACGTATTCATTGATGCCCTGGCGGAATAGTTCGTGAGATACTGCATTTGCAATCGTTGATTTGCCTGAGCCTGATAGGCCGGTAAACCAGAGGACTACACTTCCGTGGCCGTTCTGTGCCCGTCTGTCTTCCTTCGTAATTGCGGCGTCATGCCAGGTGATGTTGGTTGCCTTTGTCATGTTTACCCTCCCCTTATACCGTTTCTTTTTCTCTCATGCCTTCTATTAACACTTCTACAACCTCTTTGCGGCTGAAAGTGGATGGCGGCAGCTCCCCGTTCCGAAGCATTTCCCTTACCTTTGTGCCGGATAGAATGACGCGGTCTTCTTTGCTGTGCGGGCACGTTTTATCAGATGCCATGCCTTCACACTTATTGCAGTAGAAGCTATGCTCGAAGAACAGCGGCTTGATGCCAAGCTCTTCTTCTGTAAAATGGCTGAATATATGCTGCGCATCATATGTGCCATAATAATTGCCGACACCGGCATGATCTCTTCCAACGATGAAGTGTGTGCAGCCGAAGTTTTTCCTTGCAATCGCATGGAAGATCGCTTCTCGCGGCCCCGCATATCTCATGGCTGCTGGATAGACTGCCAGCTGTGTGCGCTCTTTTGGATAGTAATTTTCCAGGAGAACCCGGTAGCTCTTAAGACGGACATCTGCAGGGATATCATCTGATTTTGTTTCACCCACAAGCGGGTTCAAAAATAGCCCATCCACCGTTTCCAGCGCAGCTTTTTGAATGTATTCGTGTGCTCTGTGCACAGGGTTTCTAGTCTGGAAGCCAACCACTGTTTTCCAGCCTTTTTCTTCAAACAGTGCCCTTGTTTCTTTAGGCTCGAACCATACATCCTCGGCTACACCTTTGCCAGGTTTTTTAATCAGCGTTACCTCACCGGCAACATAAACCGGACCGCGTTCAAAAAGCCTTTTTACACCGGGATGTGCCTGCTCCTCCGTTTTGTAGACTTCACGTGCCTCTTTGCTCAGGTCCGGCTCATACCATTCTGATACCGTGATGACTCCGTATACTTCACCTTCGTGAACCAGCTTAAACTTTTTACCGGCTGCAAGCTCTTTGGCTTTTTCCGCTTGAACGGGAAGTGTAACGGGAATGGACCAAATCGTTCCGTCTGCCAGTCTCATTTTTTCAACAACAGATTCATAGTCTGCTTTTCCAAGGAAACCTGTCAGAGGACTGAATAAGCCAACACCTATAAGTTCCAGATCACTCAGTGCGATGGCATCTATTAAGATTTCTTTTTCAATTCCTGTCAGGTCATAATTGGGATTGTAGCTTTGAATTAATTTTCCTCCATGAGGTTTCGGCAGAGCCATTTTTCATCAACCTTTCTTTTTAAAATTTACTTTTTTTCAGTTATCGGCCTTACACTGGCTGGTGCCTGATTCATTAAGAATTTCACTCCGAAAACGGAGATAAGGACACCGGCCATTGCAATCACCGGATATACATTTTGTTCAATGAGCAGCTGGATGAGCGTATAGGACAGAACCATCGATAAAACGGGTGAGACGACCCATACGACTAATAGCTGCACGACAATGTCCTTCTTGAAGACTGACCGTCCCTGCTTCACAAATCCGATTCCAATGATGGAGGAAGTGGTGATTTGTGTTAAAGGAACAGGAATTCCAAAAACGGAAGCAATCATAACTATTCCGGCTCCTGTTCCAGAAATGACACAGCCTTCTTCAAGCCGGATTTTGGTAATCTTTTTGCCATTCGTCTCGAGGACTTTTTTTCCCAGCAGAACGGCTCCTATAGCAACAAACAGGCCGCCCCAGAAGATTCCGCTGCCTGTGCTCATAATGCCTGCACCAACAAGCGGGCCGACTGCATTGGCAACATTATTCATGCCTGCCGAGAATGCTTCAAACACACCCATGAAGACGACGAGTATGGCTAAGATCGGAGTTGCTTTAGGCTTTTTAATCAGGTTCTGTATGAACTTTCTCTTTAAAAAAGCGGCTGCCGCTATGGCAATTAAAAATGCGGCAAATGGAGTAAGCAGCCAGAACATAACGATCCAGGCAAGCTTTCCGGCAAATAAGGATTGGTAGACGATTCCGGCACCAACAACAGAACCTACTGTCACCTCACTGGTAGACAGCGGGATGCCGAATACATTCGCCAGAAACAGCGATAATGCTGCAGATGCAATCACAATCAGCGCGATGGCAACCGTGAAGGTCTCTTTAGGAACAATACCGCTTCCCATCGTCTTTACCACTTCTCCTCCGCCAAGCCATGCTCCGAAGAATACGGCCAAGCCGCAAAGAATAAGAGCTATCATACGGTTTTTCAGGACACCTGAGCCATACGCGATCCCCATGGACGCTGCTGCTCCACTTGCCCCTATATTCATGGCGAAAAATAAACCGACTGTGACCGCTATGATCGTAAGCATGGTATCACCCTCCTTCTAGCTCGTATGAAGGCCGCATTCAGTTTTGCCTGTGCCAGACCATCGGCCCGCACGGGAATCGCCATTTTCATCGACTGCCTGTGTACAGGGAAAGCAGCCAATGCTTGGATAGCCATGGTCATGCAAAGTGTTGTAAGGCAGGTCTTTTTCCTTGATGTAGGCCCAAACCTCATCCCATGTCCAGTGAATCAGCGGGCAAATTTTGATATTCCTGAATTTTTCATCCCTGTTTAGGAATTGAGTATTCGCTCTTGTCGGCGACTGCTCCCGCCGAAGGCCGGAGATCCAGCCCTGTTTTGGTGTTAACGCTTCTCTTAACGGAATCACTTTACGGATCTGGCAGCATGAATTCGGCTCCCTTTTCCAAAGTGCCGAACCGTATTCAGCAGCCTGCTGGTCCAGCGTCAGCTTGGGCTCTTTCCGCTCAATCCTGAGGCTTGGAAAGCGGGCCTCAATTTTATCAATCACTTCATAGGTTTCCGGAAAATGAAGCCCGGTGTCCAAAAAGACAATATGGGCATCTGGCTTAATTTCCTGAATAAGGTCAATCAGCACGATGGCTTCCGCTCCGAAGCTCGATGCATAGACAATTTTGTCTTCAGGATAATGCTCATAAGCCCATTTCAACACTGTGCTTGCGCCTTTTAATTTGTCATCAATTGGGAACGAATCTGAGATTTGATTCCAGTTTTCATATGTTACTGCATTGCTCATTTTGCAGTACTCCTTTCATATTCTTGAAATCTTTTAAAATCAAAAAAGGCAGTCTTCCCGCCTGAAAAAACTTCAGTTGGAAAAACCGCCTCTAGTTTGTCTAGTCAGCGCGCTTATTTGGTTGAAGACGAACCTTTTCGTTCTTCTCGAGTTGTATGACCTTGCCATCCTGTACGACCAGCGTGATCGATCCGAATTTAATGCTCTGAAGCATCTGCTTTAAATGAGCAGATAACTCTTCCCAGTCTGCCTGTTTCAGTGAGGCTCGCCTCCTTTTTTTTGTTGAGGAAAGGATACGTTTTTTTGTTTGTTTTTTGTGATGTTGAGATTAATCCTACCATACCCATAGGAATTGTCAACAACTTATTTAAAGAAAATTTTAAAAATCTGATAAATGGGCTTATCTTCACTGAAAACCGTTAACCTTACTTAGTTTTTTGGTAAAGTACCAGGTTTTTTATGTACCTATTCACGTTGAATTCCCCTGAGATTTTTTGATGATATTAGGTTTTGTAATTGGCTATTATGCAAGATCTTTTGGTTTTGTTAGTGATGTGGTGTTCATGATGGGGTTGGTGCAGCTTCTTTTGACTTTTGCTAAAGATGTGGTGTCTAACATGCGGA
>NZ_NJQY01000028.1:10898-66695 GCF_010628845.1 Bacillus sp. 22-7
CGGATTGATGCAGCTTCTTTTACCTTTTGCTGAAAATGTGGTGTCTAACATGCGGATCGATGCAGCTTCTTTTACCTTTTAATAGAGATGATTTAGGTTGACACTGGTTGCTATTGCTTTGTCGAGAGATATGGCATCCAGCCTTTGACGCTTAGGTTTTTTAGCATAAAAAACACCCCCGGCAACTACCGGAGGTGCATTACTTTTATTCGTCCGCTTCTTCGTTTTGCCTTGTTGTCTGTTCAGGCAGTGTATCCCAGAAGCTGGTGTCAGCAGAATTGATTGAACCGTCTGCTATTGCTCTTACTGTCGCATCAAGCGTTGTGATTGTCTGTTTGATGAGATAGCCGTTGCTCTTTTGTCCAAGGGCGTATGGCTCATAATTGTGGTCGGACATTCCGCGCATTTCAAATAGAAGCGTGGAAATGTCGTAGCGGACAGCAGCGCCGTTCCGGCCAATGTTTTCACCTGTGCCGCCGACATATTTTCCAATATGGCCCCAGCCAGTATGGTGAAGCGAGTTAAACACAATTGATCCAAGCTTTTTGGATTTTTCAAGAACCTCAGGCTTTACATTGCTGTTTGTCGGATACAGAATGCTTCCTGACACAAGCTTTCCTTCAGTTTCACTTAATGTGCCCTGATGATGAAGATCAATCATGTAATCGATATTGTATTTCTTGAACACGTTTTCATGGAGAGCACGCGCTTCCGGCTCCATTTCGCTTGTTTCTTTAGCATGTTCCCGATTCAAATCCACACGATTGGCATTATAGCGGGTTAAATGGCGATCACCATCGGCAAGATAATCATCAAGTGAGAAGTCCACATCCCCCATTGCTCCATCTGCGTTAAGCATCGGGATGACGAGAATGTTGACATCTTTAAGGACTCCGCTTGTTTTGCCGGTGCCAAGGTGCTTGATAAACTCCAGGGCTCCCTCAGTTGTCAGCTGCTCATTCCCATGCTGCTGAGTCAGAAATAGAACCGTTGGATTGTCAGGATTGGATATGTATTTTGCCATGTGAATATCACGGCCTTTTACCGTCTGGCCGATGACTTCAAGCTGCATAGCCTCCTGCTTGGCATCCTGTGTTTTCAAATAATCTGTTAAACTGGCATATGTATGCAGAATGGAAGTCTGAATGGATCCATTTCCTGTGCCAGGCCCATTCCCTACGGCACCTGCAGGCATACCAACTGCTGTAACAGCGCCTAAAGCCATCAAACCTGTCAGTGATACTGATAGAACTTTTTTCTTCAATGTCATAAATTTCAATCCCCCAGAATTAATCATTTATCTTACACTATTAATTCTAGTAGAGAGGTAACAGAGTGTTAATAGAGTAAGCTACCTATTCTTTAGACAAATTTCGTATAGCGAAATAAGTATAAATAGAGTAGTTTAGAAGCCTGATCTTCTGTGAAATTAATCCAAATTTACCAATTAAGAGATAATTTCAAAATATTACCTTTTCGATAAAGTGTAAAAAGCACTAAAAGGATCGAACAGCTGCTGTTCGATCCTTCCCGTTATTTTTGGTCAGCCGGATAAAACACACCCATTTGCCTGCGGGCTTCATCCAAAATTTCCATCGTAGTCATTGAGGCTGCAAACGAGTTCACTTCTGATTCGGTTTTTCCGGACTTAATCAGTCTGATGAATTCTTTCGCTTCGTAATACATGGAATCGCTTAATTGATCCTGTGTGAGATCTTCACTTTCTCCACTGCGGTAATGCAGTGTAACTTTTTCAGGTGCACTTATTTTATCTATCACAATATTGCCTTCTTCTCCCTGGATTTCTGCAGGAAGGCTTGAATTGGTGATTTTGCTGAACATAATGACCGCATCCATGCCGGAATATTTAAGGACCATGCTTCCTTCCCCATCGACCCCGGAATCCAGTGTATGGCCTGCAGCTTTAATTTCCTCCGGTTTGCCGAATAAAGCGACAAGCGGATAAATGCAGTAAATTCCGATATCCATTAATGAACCATTCGAAAATTCGGGATTGAATGCATTCAGCACCGTTCCCTGCCTGTATGCATCATAGCGGGAAGAATACTGGCAAAAGCTTGCAAAATACCTGCGAACCTGTCCGATTTTATGAAGGTTTTCTTTTACGGCCAAAAAATTAGGCATTAAGGTAGACTTTAAGGCTTCCATAAGAAGAACGTTGTTTTCCCTTGCTGCAGCGATCATCGTCTGCAATTCCTTTGTATTCGAGGCGATCGGCTTTTCGCATAAAACATGAACCTTGTGTTTCATAAAAATAATAGCCTGCTCTGCATGCAGGGAATTCGGGCTTGCAATATAAACAGCGTCGATTTCGCCGCTTGCGGCCATCGTCTGTAAATCAGTAAAAGTCCTCTTCACACCATATTTGCCTGCAAATTCTTTTGCTTTTTCCTCAGTGCGGGAATAAACAGCTGTCAACTGAAAATCTTCAGCCTGCAGTGCTGCTTTTAAAAATCTTTCTGTAATCCAGTTAGTGCCTACTATACCGAAACGAACCAATTCTATTCCTCCAGTGTATAAAATGGGATTATTATTCTATCATTCTTAAGGAAAATGAAAAAAAAAGCAAGGCCTAAAAAAGGAAGTCTGTATTTTCCCAGACTTCCATTGTTACTCTATGTATTTGATTAATTGAATCATATTCAGTGAATTTACAGTATTAATGAAGCCCATTTTATTTCGCAGGGTTCATTTGTAAATGACAGCTCCAGCGAATCTAATCGTAAGTTCTCCTTTAAAACCGTGAGTGGAGCCTCATGAAGAAAACTTTACAATTTTATTGAATGGTGA
Organism: Bacillus sp. 22-7; assembly: GCF_010628845.1. NCBI lineage: Bacteria > Bacillati > Bacillota > Bacilli > Caryophanales > Bacillaceae > Bacillus > Bacillus sp. 22-7. Next base: position 13,710 of record NZ_NJQY01000028.1, read on the forward strand.
TGATTAATTGAGGTCGCAGCCAAGAGTTCTTCACAGTTGCCTGCACATTAGCCGTCCAATAATAAGCCCTGCACCCATTCATCATCCAGCTGCTCGTCCTGATTTTCTTCTGCTTGAAATATTATATTTCGTTCATTAATACGATAACTAATAGCTGAATGATGATATTCTTTTATTTGGATGAGCGAATAAAAGATGTCTTTCAGTTTTGCTCTTTCAAAACCATCTGCAATTAGAATCATTTTGTCTCCCCTAGGTTTGTTTAATAATTTTACAAATTCAGCTTTTAACAGATTCCTTAATGTATGGGATGGTTAATGGCCCAAGAGGCATAACAGCAATCTTTAAATCTCTTCCGTGCTTTTGCTGCAGGTCTTCCACTGTATTTTCGATAGAGGAAGAAGGAAGGAACATGGCATTTTTAACGTCTTCATTGGTCAGGCTTGAATATACATATACGTCAGCCCATACCTGAATGATTGCCTGTTTTTGTACTTGCCATTGATCAAAAATGGAAAAAACGGGATCCTCGATCATGTCTAATATTTCTTGCGGTGTTGCTTTCATTTTTAGTATTTCTGCGTAATTGCCATGGTTCGGCAGGCCGTCACTGCATTCTGACGCGCAAATAATGGCACCGCCTTTTTTCACGATTTTCTGAGCAGCGCTCATTCCCTTAACAGCCTGATACAGATTCTGGTCTAAAGGATATCCGCTGTTGCTTGTAATAACTATATCGAATGGCTCTTCACACGCCACCATCGAATGTTCTCTGACATATTCACAACCAGTTCTGTGCGCCAAAATGACATCGCCTGCAAAAAAGTTTGTAATTTCTTTGTCCCCGTTAAGAGTTACATTCAGCATAAAATCCGGTTTTGCCATAAGAGCTGCTTCTGTAGCTTCTCCCTGAACCGGGTTGCCTTCAATTTTTCCCCATGTACTGTCTTTATCTCCAATCATTTTGGCATTATGAAAATGCATAATTGTATCTATCCCGGCTATTCCAGGCATGATTCCCTTTGGTCCTCCGCTGAACCCTGCAAAAAAGTGCGGTTCAATAAATCCTGTAACAATTTTAAAATCACTTTGGCAATATTCCTTATTAAGGTAAACCTCACCCCCATACGAGGTTGTCCCCAAGTAGGTCTGAGTGGATTGGTCAAATGCATTATTATTAATGACCCGGACTTGGTTTACAATGTCCTCTCCAAGCATTTGAATAAGCTCTTCTCTCGTGTTATCACGGTGGCTGCCAGTGCCATTAATGATGATAAATTGCTCTGCCGGAACATGCTTTAACTCCTCCATAATCCATGGAACCAGCTTATGATTTGGGGTGGGTCTTGTCATATCGCTAATGACAATCGAAACAGTATCCGTGCTTTTCACCATTTCTTTTAATGGCTTTGTCCCAATTGGATTCCTCATGGCTTCAAATGCTTTTTGCTTTTCGTCATCCAGGCCAGGAATATGGACAGGTTCTATGACTGCTGTATGATCGGGAAGATTGACAAGAAGTCCTTCTTTCCCATATGCCAATTTGATTTCCAAGGTATATTTCCTCCTTATGCTGATTACTTGCCTGCGCCTATGATTGATTGCGATGATTTTACGCGAATCCAGGGACGGCTATTTTCCCACTCCACATACAAAGGAACACAAAATGTTTCTTCCAGTCTGCTGTCTGTAACGATTGTTTTTTTCTCTCCTTGTGCAACAACTTTTCCGGACTTCAGAAGCATTACATGGGAAATGGATGGAACAATTTCTTCAATATGATGGGTCACATATATGATGGTAGGACCATCTGGAATGGCCATCATCTTTTCAATAGATGCCAGCAATTCTTCTTTGGAAAATATGTCAAGTCCATTACATGGTTCATCCAAAATTAGTAGCCGCGGTGAAGACATTAGCGCCCTCGCAATCATTGCCTTTCGTTTCTCGCCCTGTGAAAGCGATGTAAGTGTCTGGTTTTCTACATGGCTGATGCCAAATTGCTTCATTAAGTCTTTTGCGTGATCTAAATCATGCTGCGTAATGTCCTCGTACAAACCAATAGATGCAAATTTACCGCTTAATACAATCTCAAGCGCCGTATCAGCAGGACGGAACTGAAATTTATCATCCAGGGAGGTGCTGACCCATCCAATAGACCTTCTAAGATCAGGAATATTGGTTTTGCCGAAGACATTTCCCAATACCGAAACATGTCCCCCGTTAGGCCATTTATAGCCGGTAATCATATTAAGAATTGTTGTTTTTCCAGATCCGTTTAATCCTAGGAGGGCCCAATGCTCCCCTTTTTGTACATCCCAGGATACATGATCCAGAATTTTCTTTCCATTTCTTTTCCAGATAATTTGATCCAGAGAGATGACACTGCTGCATTGTATATGACTCATCATGATTCTCCTTTTGTTATAAAATGAATCTATCTAATGTTCTTAAATCAAAAGAGAGCTGAAGACACTATAAATTGATTTCCATAAGGGATGAAGGAAATCCTGTGTCTCAGCTCAATATTTTCAGATTTCAGCGAATTATCTGTCTAAACAGAGCTGGTGAGCTCAGAAACGATGCCGTTTCGGCGGAATTTTACCCCGTTTTTCTGGTAAAATTTTGCCCCTTCCATGATGCGTACTTTCAGTTCCTCATTAACTGGTTTTAATGGCTTTGCAGGGACACCCGCAGCAAGTGTATTTTTTTCGATTACTTTATTTTCTCCTACAACAGCACCAGCGGCGACAACAGCACCTTCTTTAATATGTGCTCCGTTTAAGACAATGGCTCCCATGCCTATAAGAGCTCCATCGTCAATTGTGCACCCATGAATAACACAGTTATGTCCGATCGTTACGTTTTTGCCTATGCTGACGGGATATCCTTCATCAACATGAATCATGGTTCCCTCCTGAACATTTGTACCGCTTCCGATTTTAATAGAGTCATTATCCCCTCTAAGTACTGTATTGAACCATATGGATACATCAGCTTCCAGCTTAACATTTCCAATCACATACGTATTTGGTGCTAAAAATACCGATTCATGGACAGCAGGCGTCATGCCTTCAAAATCATATATCAATTAGAACATCTCCTATTCTATTTATGAGGCGATTGTATTGCCGGAGTTATTTAATCGGTTTTTCCTGTTCTTAATCCATTTATTTAGAAGCGGGTACAAAATACTGATGATTGACAGGATGATAAAGGTTAGTGCGATAGGCCTTGTGAAGAAGATCGAAATATCATTGTTGGACATTTGCATCGCTCTTCTAAATTGATCTTCAGCAATCGGGCCAAGTACCACTCCTAAAACAATTGGAGCCAAAGGGAATTTAGCATTTTCCAAGTAGTAGCCAATAATGCCAAACAGAAGCATCATGCCAACATCAAAGATGGAGTTTCGAACAGCAAAGGTTCCCACAATACAAAAGAGCACAATTAACGGGCCAATCACTGTATATGGAACCTGGAGAATCTTAGAGAAGACAGATATAAACGGTTTTGCAATAACAATGATTAATAGATTGGCGACAAGAAGTCCCATTAAAATTGTGTAAATCAAGGATCCCTGCGTCGAGAACATTAGAGGTCCTGGCTGTATTCCGTGAAGAATAAAAGCACCCAGCAAGATGGCGGTTGTAGCACTCCCAGGGATACCAAGAGACAGCAATGGAACCATGGCGCCCATAGCAGCTGCATTATTGGCTGATTCAGGTGCTGCAATCCCCTCTGGAATGCCAGTTCCAAATTCCTTGGAATTTTTTGACCAGCGTGCAGCTTCACTGTAGCTGAGCATGGCAGCAGTCGTTGCACCAATACCCGGCAATATTCCGATGAATACACCTAATAATGATGAACGGCCAATGACACCTGAAATTCGTTTCATAACATTCCAGTTTGGCAGCTCAGACCTTACTTTTTGTTTTGAATTCACCTTGTGGACTTGCTGAACCCGTCGCAATACTTCAGAAATGGCGAATAATCCTATCAGGACAGGAATGAAATCTATTCCTGACATTAATTGGCCTGAGCCGAAGGTAAATCGCGGAACCCCTGTCATTGTATCGATTCCGATCGTAGCGATAAATAAACCAAATGAAACGCCAATGAACCCTTTTACAAGATTTCCAGCACTCAGCGAAGCCACAACGGTAAGCCCCATAAGCGCCAGAGCAAAGTACTCGGGAGAAGAGAACTTAAGCGCAAAAGATGCGAGAAGAGGTGTTAAAAAAATTAAGACAATAGTTCCAAATACACCTCCAGTAGCAGAGCTGAATATGGATATACCGAGTGCTTTTCCCCCTTCCCCTTTTCTGGCCATGGGATATCCGTCAAATATGGTGGCCACAGCTTCAGGTGTCCCAGGGGTCCGGAATAAAATGGCGCTGATGGAACCGGAAAATACCGAGGTAGCATATATGGAAGTTAACAGCAAGAAGGCAGCTGTCGGGTCCATCGCATAGCTAACCGGCAGAAGAATTATGACCAGCATGGTTCCGCTTATTCCCGGTATACCTCCGCCAATAAATCCAAGCAGGACACCGACCAATAATACGAACATATTGAATGGTTCAAAAAGATTCCCAAAACCGCCGAAAAGTCCTTCAATCAATGTGTTTCACCTCTTTTATTAGAATTGGCTATTAATAAAACAGCAAACTGAACATCTGGAAAATTCCTACTCCCCTTGGGAAGGGCAAGTTCAACAGAATAGGGAATAATACAATAGACCCGGCTGTTGATAATATGCCAGTTAAAAGTGCACGCACCCAGCTCTTCATGCCAAAGAGAAATGCCAGAACAAAAATCCCGAGAATAGTAGCAGCAATAAAACCAACATATCCCAGAATGAATGTATAGATGGCTAAAGTCCCCAACAACAGGATAAACCTTTTTGGGTAAACCAGTTTTTCCTCATCCGCTTCACTTGCATCACTTTCCGGCCCTTTATTCTGTAAATTCTGACTATTTTTGTTCTTAAATGTCCTAATCAATAAGAAGACAGATAAAATGAGCATTAATATCATAAGAGCAGCAGGCCAGGTTCCCGGTGCAATAATATTTCCTGTCCTATTTTCAATTTGTAAGGACATGACCAGAAAAAAAGAAGAAAATACAATCATTATGATCGAAAGATTACGTTCCAGAAGCATCTTTTACCCCCCTGACTTTTATAAAATCATCGAGAGAAAGCATTCTCCCGATGACTTGTTATACTATAGGCCTTCAACAATTGATTGGTACGTTTTAATGTTCTTCTCAAGATTCTTTTTGAAGTCCTCCCCGCTCAGCCAGCCGTCACGTAAATGAAGATAACTGTCTTTCTCATACTTCTTATACTCTTCACTGTCTTTCGCTTTCTCCAATGCCTTCTGGAGAGCCTCAACGATTTCATCAGGTGTGTCGGCGTGCACCAGCAATCCTCGTTCCTGTCCATCCGTCAGATCAATTCCTTCTTCAGTTGAAATCGGAGTCTCTTCGAAACCTTCCAATTTCTTGTCTGTGAATGCCAGGAGCATCTCAACGGATCCGTCTTCAATTTGGGCAATGCTTGGACCGATTTCTTCTAGCATGCCATCAATATGTCCGCCTAACAGGGCTGCATGCATTTCACCGGCATCTTCATAGGAAATATAATTAAGCTTGATTCCGGCCTTTTCTTCAAATTGTCGGAGGACTAATTCATCAAAGCCTACAGCCCCAGTGCCTCCTACAGATATTTTGCCTGGGTTATCTTTAGCCTGTTTTATAAAATCTTCATAGTCAGTGAATTTTTTTCCTTTAAGAACTTGAAGGGACATGGTATCCTGCTGAACCCTTCCAATCGCTGTATATTTGCTCAAATCATGCGGAGTGGTATTACGTGCAACGTTAATGGGATAGTTAGATGAAATCGCCCAGATCGTATAACCATCTGCAGGCTGTCTGGCTGTATGGTCTCCTGCATTTGCACCGGAGGCACCAGGTAAATTGACCACATTAATGTTAACACCTAATGTATCGCTCATTTCTTTGGCGATTGAACGGGCAAAGGTATCTGTACCTCCTCCAGCACCCCATCCAACAACGATTTCAATATCTCTTTCGGGATAATTGCCTGCGCCATTCTTTGAATCTGATTTTGCACTAGTCCCGGAACTGCAGCCTTGCAGGACCAAAAGCAGTATGATTAGCAGCGATAATAGTGAGAACTTGTTAAATTTCATTTATTCTCCGTCCTTTTTTATTAGTAGGAAACAATGGTAGTTCCTCAATAAATGTCTTACGCCGCCCTTATGACTTGATGCACCTCACAGAAAGTAAAGGGTTGCTTTTCTATGAATATTTGAAATTTGGTTTCCGTTTTTCCAGGAAAGAATGGACACCTTCTTTATAATCGTCCGAGAGGAAGGATTCGATGATAAGCTTTGATGCTTCGGGTGAATCCTCCTCGGCCCCTGACAGTACTTCATTTATAATTTTCTTGGATCCTCTGACTGAGGCTTGAGCATTCTTGCAAATTAACTCAGCATACGCCAGAGTTTCTTCTTTAATGGAAACCGCCGGGATAATCCGGTCAATCAGGCCGATCCGAAAAGCTTCTTCAGTATCCAGCAATCGTCCGGTAAAAAGAATATCCTTTGCTTTAGATGGTCCTAATAGGTCTACAACATTTTTGGTTCCTGGTGTATTGTATACAAGACCGAGCTTCGCAGGGGTAATGCCAAACTTCCCATTCTCATCTGAGAATCTGAAATCACAGGCAACAGCAATTTCGCAGCCTCCACCTACACAAAATCCTTGAATCATGGCAATAGTTGGCTTGGAGGCATTCATTATGGCTTTTTCTGCTACCATTGTAGCTTCGTTGTATTTTTCGGCACCTTCAGCGGTATATCTAAGCGTCTTAAATTCACTGATATCTGCTCCTGCAGAAAAGGCAACTGATCCTTCCCCTTTAAAGATGATCACTTTTATTTTGGAGTCGAGTTCACATTCTTCTATTAGTTCAGGAATTTTCGTCCAAATATCAAAGCTTAGGGCATTCCGTTTTTCCGGACGGTTAAAGCAAATGTAAGCGATTTCTCCTGCTCTTTCCAAAAAAACCGGATCGCGGCAAGTTTTTTCATCATTTATTGCTTCAAGGTTTTTAGACATTATTTCTCAACCTTTCTCTTAATTTTTCTTCAATAAATTGCTTTCTTCCAAAACTTTCACCGCACCTGATTCTGAAAGCTTTGCAATATATTCCTGATCGTAGCCCAGGTTTTTCAGCACGGCCGCGGTATCCTGTCCGAAAAGCGGAGAGGCAGTTCTTACTTTACCTGGTGTTTTAGAGAATTTAGTTGGTATGCCAATCATTTTCATTTTTCCAATAACAGGATGCTCCACTTCTTCGATCATCCCTCTTTCCTGATAGTGAGGATCCTGCACAGCTTCCGCAAAATTATTGATTGGCCCGGCAGGAACTCCTGCTTTTTCGCAGCGATCGATCCAAAACTTTGTTTCGTGAAGCATTAATACATCTTCAATATCCTCTTCGAGTTCAATAACATGCTTATTTCTTAATAAGTTTGTTTCATATCGCGGATCAGTAATCCATTCAGGCCTTTCGACAACCTCTGTGCAAAACCTTTCCCATGTTCTTTGATTTGCGCATCCGAGCATCATATAACCTGATTTTGTTTTAACAGCCTGATAGGGAGCGGAAACTCTATGGCGCCAGCCAGTTGCCTGCGGAATCGTCCCTTCTGCAAAATAGGCACCTGCTTCCCATGTAAACCAAGGCAATCCAATTTCAGCAAGAGCGATATCCAAATGCTGTCCATCACCTGTTTTCATTTTATGAATATAGGCAGCAAGAATAGAGTATGCAGCTGTGATGCCTGCACCAATATCATAAACTGCAATGCCTGATTTCATTGGCCTCATCCCTTTTTCCCCTGTCATGCTCATTAAGCCTGTCATCCCCTGGGCAACAAGATCGAAACCGCCTTTATGAGAATATGGACCAGTCTGTCCATAGCCTGATATTGAACAATAGACAAGACCAGGATTGATTTTCTTTAAGCTTTCATAATCGATCCCGAGCGATTTAGTCACCCCGGGACGGTAGTTTTCTACAACTACATCCGCTTCCTTTGCGAGCTTGTAGAAAATCTCCTTGCCTTCTTCATTTTTAAGATTAAGGGCAATGCTTTGTTTGTTTCGGTTAATTTGAAAGAAACAAGTGGATTCCCCATTCACATAAGGTCCCATTTGCCGGGAGTCATCACCGCCGTTAACTTTTTCAACTTTCATTACATCTGCGCCTAAATCAGCTAAAACCATCGTACAATATGGCCCAGCCATTATTTGAGAAGCATCAAGGACTTTCATTCCTTGTAAAGGTCCCATTTCAAACACCCCATCTAAAATTTGTGTGTCAGAAGCGAGCCCGATCATACCGGCAGTTGTTCATTTCTATACAATTGTTATCTTTATATGGTATAATTAAGGTCGATTTATTTATTAAGGGTGGAACATTTCTATTTTGGCGAGTGGAGATGTTCCCCTTTTTTTTATTCACGAATCATATTGGTTCCACGTTCCAAATCATTCCGAAGATGATTTTCCACGTTTTGTATAACCGCTGCCTCGTCGCGAGCTTTTAGAGCATTAAGGATTTGGCGATGTTCCTTAAGGATCTCTCTGTTATGCTCATTATTTTTCAGGATATTGGCCCGGTAAAGCAATAGAAATGAACGTACCTGCTGAAGCAAGTGTAATGCCCGTTTATTCGGACTGGCTTCCAAAAGCCAATCATGGAATTGTGCATTAAGCTCTAATAATTGCAGAAGATTTCCCTCTTTAAATGCGCTCTCTGCATTCAAGAGTACCTTCTCAATCGCCTCCAATTCCTCATTTGCAACCGTTTTCAAAATTAGGCCCATGATTTTGGGCTCCAGCATCAGCCGGCATTCGTATAAATCCTTAAAATCAGTTTCTTCCAGCTTGACGACACTTAGCCCCAGATGATCCTGGACCAGTAACCCCTCAATTTGCAGCTGGCGCAGAGCTTCTCTTAACGGGGTCCGGCTGATGTTATACTTCTCTGCTAACTGTGAAACATTGACTTTCTCTCCTGGTTTTAATTCACCTGCCAGGATTGAACTTTTGATAATGTCATATATTTGCTGATAAAGCGGCTGTGAAAATTGCAGGCTTTGCACCATAATTCTTTTCCTCCTTTCTAACTCCGTAAATATCACAACGGGGTTGAATGCTGAATGCTGTATCCAGTATACAGCGTCTATGTTGATAATAATTAATATTCTGAAAAGTGTCAATATTTTAAATAAATTTTTCACAGTTATGTAAAACTAGTCAAAATTCGACACAATGCCGTTCAGCCTAAGCATGTAACTTCCAATAAAAATAGACAGAAAGGCAAAATTTCCTGCCTTTCTGCTTTTATGATTACTTCATATCTTTTAAAAGAGTACCGTAAGTATCAATCAGATTTTCAAATTCAGCATTATAGTCCTCCGCATTTAACCAGCCATCACGCAGATGCAAGTAACTTGCTTTTTCATATTCTTTATAACCTGCCTGGTCTTTTGCCTCTTTAAGCGCATTTTCCAGCACCTCTATTATTTCAGGAGGCGTATCCGCATGAACCATGAATCCCCTTCCCTGTCCATCCGTTACATCGATTCCCATCTCAGTTGAAATTGGAACATCTTCAAAACCTTCCATCTTTTCTTCGGTAAATGCAATAAGCATCTTGATATCTCCGCTCTCCAGCTGGGCAATGGAAGGTCCCGGCTCCTCTGCAATTACATCAATATGTCCACCGAGAAGGGCTGCTGTCATTTCCCCGGAACCTTCAAAAGAGATATAATTGAATTTGGTTCCAGTTGCTTTTTCAAATTGTTTGATCACCAGTTCATCAAAGCCTGCAGAACCTGTACCGCCAATCGTTATTTCTCCAGGCTTTTCTTTCGCCTGCGCAATTAAGTCTTCGATGTCTTTAAACTTCCCGTCGCTTTTTACTTGTAGCGTCATAGTGTCATTTTGAACCCTGCCAACCGCAGTTAATTTGCTCAAGTCATTTTTTTCTGCACCTGCCGCAATATTTACCGGGTGATTGGATGTAGCAGACCATATTGTGTAGCCATCAGCCGGCTGTCTTGCTACATGGTCAGCAGAGTTGATCCCAGATGCTCCAGGCATGTTCACAACATTAATATTCACGCCTAGTATGTCTTTAAGCTCTTTGGCTATGGCTCTTGCAAAATTATCACTGCCTCCGCCTGCACCAAATCCTACAACAATTTCAATTTGCCTTTCAGGATAATTACTGCCGCTTTTCTTTTCTTCCGAGCTTGCTTCTTGAGGTGAAGAACTACATGCCTGCAAAATGAATACTAATGCAATTACAAGAGACAAAAACGAAAACCTCTTTAATTTCATCTTAATTTTCCCCCATATTAAGAAAAATTTTAAAATTTCTGAAAATTAATCCTGCTTGTAAGTATTCACTTTCACACAACAAATAGGTTATGGAACCCTTCCTATTCTCTTACACCGCTGCAGCAGTATTGTCACCCCCCTGTATGTGTCATGTTTCATATTTCAAGGATGCAATTTTTGTGCCGAAAGGCTAAAAATGCACTGAAAAATTGTGAAATTTTCTCTCTAAGTCAAAGTGAATGTAAGCCTTTTCAAAGAAACTCGGACATACATAGTTTTATTTGGTCTGGAACACCATTACATTTTGAATTGTCATTCATTTGTTTTTAGTTCTTTTTTGAAACAAAGTATACATCTATCCCGTTCCATTTTGAAACTATTTATTTGCAGCTTCGGCTTCTGCCCTTTCAATGGATTCCATCAGGTAGTCAACCACATGTTTTGTTTCAATCTCTTCTTCCATGCCTTCCCGGTAAACACCAAGTTTCATTTGAAGATAGCATCCTGGATTGGCTGTAATTAGCACAGCTGATTCAGTTTCTTTCACTTTCTTCATTTTTTTATCCAATATTTCATTAGCAAGCTTCGGCTGCAATAAATTATAAATACCGGCAGAACCGCAGCAATATTTTTTCTCAGGAAGCTCTACATATTCCGAGTTCGGAATTTGTTTAACCAATTTCGCAGGTGCATCCTTAACTTTCATAACATATTGCAGATGGCAGGAAGGCTGATAGGTTACTCTTTCTCCTCTTCCTGACACGGCAGGCATTTCACCTTCTTCATAAATGATTTCACTGATATCTTTTATTTTGGCGGAGAAGGTTTTTGCCCGTTCCAGCCAATCTGGATCATTACGAAACAAGTCTGCATATTCAGCAAGTGCAGCACCGCAGCCGCCCGCATTTGTAATAATATAGTCCACAGCTGCTTCTTCAAAAGCCAGTATATTCGCCTTTGCCAATTCGATGGTTTTGTCTTTTTTCCCGCTATGATGATGCAGGGCTCCACAGCACATCTGAGCTCTGGGAGTGACAACATCAAACCCGGCCTTTGACAGCAGTTTAATAGAATTATCATTGGTTTCTCTGAACATAACATCCATGATGCATCCATGGAAAAAGGCTACACGTCCTTTGGCCTTCTTTACTTCATATGCGCTTGGTGTAAACTCCTGATGATATTTACGCTTTGAAGGAGGCAAAATCGCAGGTGTAATTCGTTCCATCTGACTCATCTGTTCAGGGAAAAATTTTAATATGCCCAGCCCCCTTGTAAGGGATTGAAGTCCGCTTTTTTGATAAAACCAAAGTAGATTGCCCACCGAATTAAGCCTTTTTTGATTCGCGAGAATATGATCAAAAAAGTAGTCCTTAAAAGTGCGTGCCGTATAGGCTTGTTTTTTAATATCCGTTTGAACAGGCGGCGCAGCCTGCACAGGTGTTTCAACAGCTGCTGCTATTCGCTCCTTGGCGAGCATGACAATATCCGGGACCTGAACATCTATAGGGCATGCATCCACACATGCAGAGCAAAGCAGGCATCGATCCAGCTGATCTTTAATCTCCTGGTTTACAGGAATATCTCCTTCAAGCAGACTCCTTGCCATTAATACTCTTCCCCTTGGGCCGTCAGCTTCCCTTCCCGTGATATTTAATGTTGGGCATACATTGCGGCAGGCTCCGCATCGCACACATGTTCGCATAGATTCTTCCGCGGTAAGAAGTTTCAACTACTCGTCACCTCCATCCTAGTTTGGCAGTGCCATTTTGCCTGGATTCAATATATTGTTTGGATCCAGAGTCCGTTTAATCGCCCTCATTACTTCCATTGCGGGTCCGTGTTCAACATCCATATACTTTGCCCTGACAATTCCTACTCCATGTTCCGCTGTCGTTGTTCCTTCCATTTTGATTGCAAGCTCATGGATATCGTCGATCATTTTTTGCACATTTTCCATTTCAATTTGATTATTCATATTAACTACTGGACCTGTGTGCATATTCCCATCGCCCACATGGCCATATATTCCGCAGATGATGTCATATCGATCAGCAATATTATGAATTTCCCGCAAAGTTTCCGGGAGCCTTGAAATTGGCACACATATATCTTCTCCGCCATATACCCTGAACCCGCCAGGTTTTAATAGGCCAACAGCAGCACCAACAAGCTTTCTGGCCTGCCAGAGCTTTTCGCATTCCTCCGGTTCATCGCTAAACTTTATATAATTTGTATACTTTTCAACCACAGTTTTTAATCGGTTAACTTGTGAGGTAACCTCCTCCTTGGCTCCATCCACTTCAAACACGAGAATAGCTTCATTATCCAGCGGAAGACTAAGCTCGGGCTTCATCATATTGACAGCTTTTGTACAGTTAAAGTCCATAATTTCGATGGCAGATGGCTGCAGGCCTGAAGAGAAAACTGCATTAACAGCCTCACCGGCTTCTTCCAGCCGTTCAAATGAACATAGAACAATCCCTCTTGTAACTGGCAGAGGCAATAATTTCAGGCGAAGACGGGTGATAATACCAAGGGTTCCCTCAGATCCTATCATTAAATGAGCGAGATCATAGCCAGAAACCGACTTAAGTGCTTTCGATTTAGCTCCGCCAGTAACAATTACTTCACCAGTAGGGAGCACAACTTCCATGCCGAGTACATAATGGCGGGTGACTCCATATTTGACTGCCCTTAGACCGCTCGAATTGTTCGATACCATTCCTCCAACTGTGCACATATTTGCGCTGCCAGGATCAGGCGGAAACCTCAATCCATAAGGTTTTAAAGCCTCATTTAGATCATTTTGGATTACACCTGGCTCTATAATGACCTGCATATTCCGATGGTCAATATCCAGGATTCGGTTCATTTTTGATAAATCCAGCATGATGCCGCCTTTAACCGGGACCGCTCCACCTGTCTGGCCAGTTGCTGCTCCTCTTGGATATAAAGGGATGCTGTATTTATTGGCTAGCTTAACACATGAACTTACCTCTTCAGTGGATAAGGCAATCACAGCCACTTGAGGCTGTTTTGGACTAATCTGTGTTTCAAAGGAAGCATCATAAGAATATGTCATCATGTCGGTGTTATTGGTTAAAATCCGGTCTTCTCCGAAGATATCCCTTAATTGAGATATGATGTTTTCATCCAACGGAGGGGGCGCCTTTGTTTCATTCATTCTATCTCCTCCTCACATACTATTGATTTTTCGCCATAGGGTCGTCCTGCCGATCCCAAGTATCTTTGCCGCTTCTGTTTTATTGCCGTTTACCTGTTTGAGCACATTCAGAATATATTCTTTCTCAAGGTGATAAAGCTTTGTTTCATCACCTTCATCATCTTTTTCATGATGTGCCTTGAGTTCTTGCATACCTAGAAAGTCTTTTCCCCCAGCAGCTAAAACAGTATCAGAATCAATCACCTTATCGGGAGAAAGAATCATAGCTCTTTCAACAATGTTTCTGAGCTGACGGATATTTCCTGGCCAATGATAGTTTTGCAGGATTTTCATCGCATCAGCAGTAAATCCTCTAATATTTCTCCGGATTCCAGGCTCCAGTTCTTCTATAAAAAAATTGCATAACAGCGGTATATCAGCAATCCGTTCACGCAATGACGGGATAGGAATATCAAGGATATTAAGGCGATAGTACAAATCGGCCCGGAAACGCCCTTCTTCTACCATCTTTTCGAAATCCCGGTTTGAAGCAGCAATCACACGTATATTAATAGGGATGACCCTTTCATCTCCGAGCCGCATCACCTCTCCCTCCTGAAGGACCCTCAGAAGCTGAGCCTGAAGAGATTCAGCCAGTTCGCCGATTTCATCCAGGAAAATGGTCCCCTGGTGTGCTAATTCGAACAAACCCGTTTTCCCGCCCTTTTTCGCCCCGGTGAAGGCTCCTTCAACATACCCGAATAATTCGCTTTCCAGTAAGTTTTCAGGGATAGCTGCACAGTTCACTGCAACAAATGGCCCTTCCGACCGCTTGCTGAAGCTGTGGATCAAATGGGCAAACACCTCTTTTCCCACACCCGTTTCCCCTGTAAGGAGAATGGTCGAATCCACTTGTGAGTACTTCTTCACCTTTTGAATCGCTTTTTTGTACATTTCACTCTCACCGACGATATTATGTAAACTATATTTCGTTACATGGCCTCGGTGAAGCAGCTTTTTGCGGATCTCCTGTTCCTGCTGCTGAATTCTATTAATCTCCTGAAATGTACAGACTGCTCCAAGCACCTTTTGCTCGTGCCGAATGGGAATTCGGTTTGCGACTACTTTCACCCCATTTTCATCCTGGATGCGGTTCAGCTCTTCCTTGCCAGTCGAAAGAACTTTGCTCATTCGCGAATGCACGAGAATATCATCTATGGACTTGCCGATTACTGAATCATAGGGAAGGTTTAGTATGCTGTAGACGGAAGGATTGCAAACTGTGATCACCCCTTTTTCATCCACTGCTATCACACCATCTGCAATAAAATCAAGAATTGCCTGAAGTTCCTTTGTTCTTTTTATTTCTGAGCGCCTCACATTGATTAGGCTTCTTGCCTCGTTGATTGCCTGAATGACCGATTCCACACCGGACGTTAATATGACTGTTCTAATCGTTTCTTTTTTTACTTTGTTGGTAAAAATGCTTTTGCCTATCAGCACATCTATTTGTTTTTTGCAGAGTGACTCCACAGCTGCTTCAGCTTCCTCCGGCATTGATACACAGTGCTTTTCAATCGATAAGCCCAGCACAGATTCAATTGTTTCGATTCCCTGTAAGATTTCTTCGTTGTCTGCTATCCCAATTTTTTCTCCGAGCTTCTGTGCTTCCTTGATTGTTCGAAGCAAGTCATATCCAGTTATGGGAATCTGTACAACAGGTAAATTGATGTCAGATTCTAACAGCTTTAATCCCAAGGTCCCTCTGCTAATGATTACTTCTGTACCGTTTTTTTCAAATTCCTTTGCCGCTTCGACCGCATTCCGAAAACTCACTTTCTTTACTGTAACTTCTTCTCCTGTTTTTTTCGCGGCTTCCCTTGAAACCTGTATCAGCCCGTCAATTGGAGTCAGAATTGCAATTTCAGACATCACATCACCTCATATAGCTTTTTCTCTTGGACAATTTTAATTTTATTTTAAATTAATCTTAACAAATGCCAAGAGAATTTCGGTGAATTTTCATAATCATCAGTTTTTTTGGTCCTGGTTACAATTTTATTTTAATCGCGCTTTCAACCTGGCCCATTGGCCCTTCTGCCGAGATTAACCCAACTGCAGCGCCGGACAGCTGAAAAAAGTATGATAGATTCTTTCGATCCTGAATATTTAACTGATCTATAACCACTCCTCCTAAAATCACTGCATTGCCTATTAAGCTGTCATTAAATGAATCGAGCAGATAACTGCAGAGTGTTTCCCCGGTATATTGCTTACTTAATGGTCCGTTAATTTCAATATACATGGTGTCGGGTATAACCAGGCTAAATGATGAAGTTGCCAGACAATCCGCCATCGCAGCTGGTGAAATCACAATTGCGATGGCTCCGTTTCCTCCCATGCACTTAATTTGCTGGTCAATCCCCGCAAGTACTGTACCATTCTGCTTGAAGCCTTCTTTTCGAAAATAATCTTCAGGCTCACAATCTATTAACTTGATGCCTTTTTCTTTACAGAATTTAAGGGTGGTTTCCTCTTCTGTTCCCGTAACTGAAAAGAAGGTTTTGGCTGGATTTGTCACTTTTTCATAGCCTTGGTTCCAATATGCTTTAAAGACAGAATGTGAACTTTTCCCGCTGATGAGTTTCCAATCCGGTGTCAATTCAATTTTATCTCCAGGAGAAACTGAAGGAAGATTTGCCACTTCGGCGATTCGCTTTTCAATAATATTCACTCTGGCTCACGTCTCCTTTGAACCAGTAATTTAACAGTTCGGATTTTCGAGCCAATGCCGCTGTGCCGCAGAAACTCCAGCACCTAGTTCCACTTCGTATCCGGTCTTCTTTAAAGCAAGCTCCATCGCAGCAAACATTTTCAGCATGTCAGCAGCATCTGTATATCCCATATGTCCCAGGCGCAGAATCTGATTCTTCACCTTTCCGAGACCGCCTCCCAATGCGATATGAAATTCTTCCCGCATCATCCTTCTGAATTCATCGGCATTTTTTAATTTTACAGCTGTCAGGGTTGGGCTGGCTGCCGAATCATCCACCAGCAATTCTAGACCTAATGCCCGCACTCCAGCTCTAGTCATATCCCGAAGTGCAGCATGCCTTTTGTATTCAGCTTCTATTCCTCCGCTTTTTTCTATCATATTGCAGGCTTCAAGAAGCCCGCAAACAAGTGATATATTCGGTGTATAAGGTGTGCCGGCCCCTGATTCCAATCCTTTTTTATAGAGCTTAAGGTCAAAGTAAAAGGATGGGCACTGATGCTTATTCACAGTGTTCCAGGCTTTTTCACTTAATGTAATTAACGCAAGGCCAGGCGGCAGCATTAATGCTTTCTGACCTCCGGTTGCCACAATATCAATGCCCCATTCGTCCATGTATAGAGGCGTGCCGACAATCGAGCTGACCGCATCAACGAGGAATATGGCATCTGATTCTTTTACAACTGCTGCAATCTCTTGAATGTTGTTGATTGCAGAGGTGGATGTTTCACAGTGTGTCGCAAAAACAGCTTTTGCCTCAGGATTTTCCTTCAATGCTTTTCTCACATCTTCAGGATCGACAATATTTCCCCATTCAGCATCGACGCGGACGGTTTTGCAGCCGATATGGTCTGTAATTCCCTGAAGGTACTCACCAAAATAGCCGACTACACAAAGAATGATCGTATCGTTGGGACCAACCGTATTAATAATAGCTGTTTCAAGAGCGGATGCTCCGCTTGAGGTAAGTGGGATCACCAGGTTTTCAGTCTGGAATATCATTTTAGACTTTTCAGTCGTTTCCTGAAGTACATCCTGGAAGGCTGGATTCCGGTAATCCATCATGGGATGATCGAAACTCCTTAGCATGGCACGCTGTATTTCTTTTGGAACCTGAACTGGCCCCGGCAATCTTAAATCCAATTTTTCTTCAAACATAGTTTCCTCCCCTTATCGTTTCGATTTATATCTTGCTAATGAATTATTTTGCAATTTTTGTGCCAAGGTTGATTGCCTTTTGTACAAAGGTTTTGTTGTTTGGGGAGTGTTTCAGTGTTTCGTTATGAAACGAAATGGAACAAATTGATGAAACAGATTGTGGCGGATAGCGGAAAGGTGTTGAATTGGGATTAGGAGTTATGAAGGCGGTTTTTTTGGCTGCTCGAGGTTGTTGGCTTTGTGAAGCCTTTTATGACGACTATTTTCTTTTTTTGCCCGAGGTTTTGGGCTTTTTGGAGCCTCTATGACGACGGTTTCTTTGGCTGCCCTGGATTTTGGGTTTTATGAAGCTTCTATGAGGACAATTCCTTTCCACTTCACTGGATTTTGGTCTTCATGAAGCCTTTATTGGCGACTATTTTCTTTGGCTTTCTGGATTTCGGGATTATGAGGCTTCTATGACAACGATTTTGTTTTGATCCAATTGGTTTTTGGCTGCAAGTCGAGCATATGATTTTTCAAACAACAAAAGACAGCCCCGTTCTTTCGAACAGGCTGCCTTTTTAACATAAGTATTATTTGCTTTGCTTAAGAGATTTTTTTTAATTCATCCGTAAGGCGCATGAATTCTTTTTGGTTCCGGCTAGTGAGAGCTTCATCAATTTTTTCGCGAAGCTTTTCAATTCGATATTCCTTAAGAGCTTGATTTAGGACTTGTTCTGCTAACAATGACACGTTTTCCTCAGACTGTTGCGGCGAGTTAAGTAGACGTTTTTCCATTTGCAATCAACCCCTTGACCTTTTTTCTATTGTAACAGAAATTTTCAGATTATTCAAATCATTATTTGCTGGAAATTTTGTTAGCAGCTGCTAAGCTTGTTAACTACAATGTACCCGATATTGAAACCGTTTAAACAATATACAAAAAAGCTGACTCATGAGAAGGGTTATTCCCTCACAAGTCAGCCCTCTTATCCTTTGGCCGTTTCAAGTATGCTCATTACATTTTGTACAGACTTAACAGATTGATCGAGTGCTTCCTTCTCATCGGCAATCAATGGAATTTCAATGACACTTTCTATTCCATTTCCGCCCAGAATTGTTGGCACTCCCAGGTAGATGTTATTGTATCCATACTCACCTTCCAAGTAGGCAATTGATGGCAGGATTCGTTTTTTATCTTTCAGGATCGCTTCAGCCATCTCAACCATTGAAGCTGCAGGAGCATAATAGGCACTTCCCTGGCCAAGCAGATTTACAATTTCTCCTCCGCCTTTTCTGGTTCTTTCCACAATCGCTTCGATTCGGTCTGCAGGGAGAATTTTCTCCAGAGGAATACCGCCAGCATATGAATATCTAACGAGAGGAACCATGTCATCTCCATGACCACCCAGGACAAAACCTGAAATATCTTCAATCGAAACTCCCAGCTCTTGCGCCACAAACGTATTGAATCGGGCTGTATCCAAAACTCCTGATTGGCCGATTACCCTATTTTTCGGAAAGCCGGTCGTTTTGTAGCAAACATAGGTCATGGCATCAACAGGATTGCTTAATACAATAATATAGCTTGCCGGGGCGTATGTTTTTATATTTTGAGAAACCTCAATCATTATCTTCTCATTTACAGCAACCAAATCATCCCGGCTCATTCCCGGTTTTCTTGGCATTCCTGCTGTAATCATAACTAAATCTGCATCTTGAATGTCTTCATAGCTTGAAGTTCCGGTTATGCTGGCATTAAAGCGCTGAACCGGTCCAGCTTCCAGCATATCAAGGGCCTTGCCTTTTGTTGGGTTTGTCTGTGAAGGTATGTCAACTAAGATTATGTCTCCCAATTCTTTTTGGGCGAGCATCAGTGCTGCCGTCGCACCAGTAAAGCCTGACCCGATAACGGCAATCTTTCTTCTCCTAAAAGTCATCGCTGTTCCTCCATTTCATCATCCAGTTGGAGTACATTATTGATCTTCACGGTTATCTTGCTCCGCAGCTGGTATCTGTTTCTTTTTGCTTCCTCCCTTTTTTACGGGGGGTGGTTCAGGAACTGCCTCTTGTCTCATTTCCTTTGGTTTCCTGTCATCCAACAAAGCTTTCTTGATTTCTTCATCAGGATGAGGTATAACATGTGCTGACACGAGTTCCCCCACTCTGGCTGCTGCTTCTTTTCCTGCATCCACAGCAGCCTGAACAGCACTTACATCCCCCTGAACCAAAACCGTGACTAAGGCAGCGTCCACTTTTTCCTGTTTCACTAAAGTAACATCGGCAGCTTTCAGCATGGCATCTGCTGCTTCAATGGACCCAATCAGCCCTCTTGTTTCAATCATGCCGAGTGCTCTTGCCATACTATTTCACCTCTTTCTTTTCAACGTCAACAGAATCAATGATTCCGATAATCAATGCATCAATTGGCAATTTGAAATCCCCGGACATGTTTGAAGCCGAACTTCCACGTGTAACGAGAACCTGATCACCGACTCCCGCGCCAATTCGATCAACTGCAACGAATGATTTTTCTGCTGAAATTCCATGAGGCTCGACAACCAAAAATTTCAGGCCAGTTAAATTATCCTCTTTTCTTGTGGCCCATACATTGCCGATTACCGTTCCCATTTCCATGTGCTTTCAGCCCCTTTTGTATCCATTACAACAATGCTTTTTCCCAATTCGCGTGCAGCATCACGTGCCAAAGGTGTTATAATGGTCTCTTTATCTACCAGGATTTCATTCTTTTTGCATTCTTGAACATCTCTTTGAGTTATCAGCTTCTTTACGTCTGGCTGATCTGAACTGAAAGGCTTTGGCGCAGCAAAGTCGTCCAGACTGTTGATTTCAACCCCGAACTTTAACAGCTTTTCTTTATACTCCATTAAACTTAAAAAATACTCCCGGTTTGTTTTTTTCTCTCCATTGAGGATTTTATAGAGATTTGTTTTCGGAATTAAGGTAACAGGGACATAATCAATAATACAGGCTGAGATAAGCTCGCTTTCCGGTGTATCACAAATGCCCAATGCCCCTTTGACAAACAAATCCTGGGAAGCATCAAGAAAAATAACTTTCATAACAGTATGCAGCTGGGGATTTTCACTGGAGTCATAGGGAAGGATATTCCAATTCGCTTCTAACACTTCTAATAAAGCTGGGTCAATTCGATTCAAATCCCCTACAGCCAGCAGATTATGCTTCATTTTAGGATTGGGAGCTGATGTGGCACCCAATAGATTTTTCACAACTTCTTCTACAATTTGTTCAATCATATGCCTGTCAATCATAAGCTATCCTCTTGCCTTACCAGCCTGCCGGCTGTTTTCCCGGCAATCAGCCCTGCATTGGCTTCATCAGTATCAATATGCATTTCAAGCCTGTACCGGGGAGAGATTCTAATTAACACATTTCCAAAGGATATTGGACGTTCTCCCGCTGCCTCAACTTTGACGCATTCCCCATTTTTCACTCCGAAAGCTTTAGCATCTTCTGGAGTCATATGAATGTGTGCCTGTGCAATAATTAAACCTTCTTTTTTGTATAGGCTCCCCTTTGGCCCTATCAGAGTAACGGGAGAAGAACCTTCTATATTCCCGGAATCGCGAAGCGGAGGCTTCAACCCGAGCTTGATCGAATCTGTACGGCTGACTTCTACCTGGGTTATATGGCGCGCAGGACC
The DNA here is from genome assembly GCF_010628845.1 of Bacillus sp. 22-7. NCBI lineage: Bacteria > Bacillati > Bacillota > Bacilli > Caryophanales > Bacillaceae > Bacillus > Bacillus sp. 22-7. Next base: position 34,920 of record NZ_NJQY01000028.1, read on the forward strand.
TAGAATGCGCACTTTTTCAATGCTTCCTCTAGGTCCTGCGATTGTAATGATTTCATTAGCAGCAAATTGGCCAGGCTGAGATAATTCAGCTTTTTTGGTAAGCTGATAGCCTGTTCCAAAAAGAACTTCCAGATCACTTTGACTTAAGTGACAATGCCGGGCAGAGACAGCCATTGGAATTGAATGTTTTTTTACTGAGGACCCCTTAAGTCTTAAGACTATTTCCTCGACAATCGAATGAATGGCTTGCTCGTTCATGGTTTATGCTCCTAACGTAGTATTCTTGTATTAAAGCTCAACATCAATTTTTGGAAGAATGCTTTCCAATTCGTTATGAGGACGTGGAATGACATGAACAGATTTCAATTCTCCAACACGCTGTGCTGCTGCAGCACCCGCATCAGTTGCTGCTTTAACTGCACCTACATCTCCCCTGACAAGAACCGTTACAATTCCGCCTCCAACATGCACCTTACCAACTAAATGAACATTCGCAGCCTTTACCATGGCATCAGCTGCTTCCACTGAAGCAACCAAACCTTTAGTTTCAATCATTCCTAATGCAGTTAATTCTCTAGCCATTTTTATTTCCTCCTAATTAGTTAGTTTGATATTTTTTCATTACTTGATTGACCATTTCAGCAATCATGCTTGCATCCACATTGCCATCCGGCGATACTTGCTGAAGCACCTGGCTGACAATATGATCAACATCCCAGCTGCCGGCTTGTTTTTTTTCATCTATAGAAGAGGATGCTGCCGGTTTTGGGATGGTGACTTCTTTCGTTCCATAAGCCATTCTTTTAATATTGATCAGGTGGCGTGCTGTTACATTATCAGAGGTAATGTTGCCGCCGAATGAACCGCATCCCAGAGTCAGAGAAGGCATCAAACCGGTTGTCGCCCCCACGGCCCCAATGGATGAAAGCGTGTTAACCATCATTCTCGAAACAGGCATTTCCAAGGCAAAATCCCTGGCCACTGCGTCGTCATTTGTATGGATGGAAAGGCTATGTCCTCTTCCGCCCAAATTGAGCAGCTTCAGGCATATGTCTTTTGCCTCCTGCAAGCTTTCCGCAGTATAAAGTGCAAAGACCGGAGATAATTTTTCAATAGAAAATGGTATGTCTTTGCCTATTTCAGTTTCTTCAGCAATTAATACCCTCGTATCTTCAGGGACTTGAATCCCCGCCATGGATGCGATTTTAACAGCACTTTGACCGACGATATCCGGATTCAGCTTTCCAAGTGAAGGTGAAATGACTTTTTCCAACGCAGCTTTTTCATGCTTATTTAATAGATAAGCCCCATTATTCCTGAGCTCTCTCATAGTCATTTCTTTGATGTTGCGATCAACGACGATTGATTGTTCAGTAGCGCAAATCGTTCCATTATCAAAAGATTTACTGTCAATAATCATCTTCACCGATTGGGCCACTTTAGCAGTCTTTTCAATATAGCAAGGCACATTTCCGGGTCCTACTCCATATGCTGGCTTGCCTGAACTGTACGCCGCCCTGACCAGTCCGCCGCCACCTGTTGCTAATATGAGATTGATATCACGATGCTTTATTAATTCGTTTGTTGCACCCATCGACGGCGTTGAGATCCATCCAATCAACCCTGCAGGTGCCCCAGCTTGTATGGCTGCATCATTGACGATTTTCAGCGCTTCAACTGTGCATTTTACAGCCCTTGGATGAGGGCTCACAACAATGGCATTTCTTGTTTTTAGAGCAATCAGTGCTTTAAATATGGCTGTTGAAGTAGGGTTGGTTGTTGGAATTATGCCTGCAATGACACCGTAAGGATAGGCAATGTCCGTTACTTTATTTACACGGTCTTCACTTATAATGCCCACTGTCTTTTCATCTTTGATTGATTCATAGACAGCCTTGGAGCCGACTTCGTTTTTTATTTTTTTGTGCTCGACTATGCCCATACCTGTTTCCTCTACCGCCATCCGGGCAAGATAAAGTGACTTTGCATAAGCAGCATCAGCGGCTTTTTTGACGATTTCGTCGACCTGCTCCTGTGTAAAGGCCATATACTTTAACTGCGCTTCTTTGGCCAGCTTTACAGCATTCCGCATTTCCTGCATGGATTGAAGATCATGATCAAATTGCAAGATTCCCACACTCCTTTCAGGATATTTTGAAAGACTTAGTATTTAATTGGGTTCTGAGAAATTTCCAAAATGGCATCCCGGAAAGCATCAGCAGCTGCCTGGCAGGCTGATTGAGAGCCGGTCAAAAGGCCTCCGCCAAAATTGGTTTCCGAAGGCGGACCAAAGAATTTAACCATTTCCACATCCGCTGCCTTTAGAGCAGCGTCAAGTCCATAAACGGCTTCCAATGGAGGGGCTATCAGATAGGCAATAGGCTCTCCGATATTGATGCCTGCTTCTTTTGACAAATAGGAGCCTGTTCTGGAAACAACATGTGCGTAAATGGCATGAGATTTTTCCTGATCAAGTGCTTCAAAAAAAGCGTCTGATTCTGCAGTCTGGAAAACAGCTTCCATGCCGCTTTTAACTTCATCTGGAGACGGTCCGGCGATGATACCAATCATTTCACCAGACAGCGGTCCGGAAGCATGAGCGGCACCGGCATAAAAAGACCTCGCATAAACGACTTCCACATCTGCTCTTTTAGTAGCTTCATCAAGTGCTGTATATCCCACATCATCGACGGTAGAGGTGAATATCGCCAAACTTCTATGGTGAGGCTTCAGATCAAATTGCTTTGCAAGATCCGGATCCACATTTGGAATGACCCTGACAGCCACTATATCAGCGTGAATGCGTTCTAATCCCATTCCTTTCGCCTCCTACCCTTCTTTTTTTACCAGCGATACACCACTTGCTTCATATTTAATAACTTTTTGGATAACCGTCCCGAGATAGGCTCCAGCCTCTGCGGGAGGAATTCCGCCTTTATGTATATTGGAAATTACCATCCGGTCAGCTTCAATCGTTCCTTTTCGGGGTTCATAGCATAGGTAGGCACTCAGTGATTCAGCACTGACCAGACCAGGACGTTCGCCTATTAATAACACAACCACTTTGGGTTTCAGAAGCTCCCCTACTTCATCCATAACAGCCACCCTTCCCTTTTCAATATAAAAAGGGGTTCCCATATCGAGTCCTAAACTTTTTAGGGATTGCTTAAGGGATAAATACACATCCTCTGCATTTTCTTCAATGGCACTTGAGCTCAGTCCGTCAGACAGAATGATTTGAACAGCCGGTTCCTTTTCACATTTAGTTAGAATGATTTTCTTGGCTTCTTCTGATAGCTTTCTGCCATAATCTGGCCTGCGGATGTAAACTTCTTTTTCATTCACCATTGTGTTGACTTTAAAAAGTCCGAGACGGGTTATAAGCTCGTCATTTACATCTCCATAGACAGCATCGACTGCCGCTGCATGGTCGAAGCGGAATTTCAGCCATGTGTCTGTCTTCGGTCTTGAACCTGCTCTTCCCACCCCGATTCTAGCTGGTGTTTTGCTGATTAAGGACTGCAGTTCAACTGGATCAGCAGGATTGTCAATCCCGCTCCTTTCACTAAAGGGGTCCACTTTAAATTGACTGGATTGATGCGACGGAGCCTTTTTTGAATCTTTCGTTCTCTGATAGCTTTTAATTTTTATAAGTTCGCCTGCATCCTGTTTGTCCGTTTCAACTATCACGCTTGGCGACATGGATTTTTCTTTGCTTTGATTAGAAGTATGGTCCCAAAACTTCACTCCTGTGCTGCTGTATTGTGCTTGGTCAACAGCATCATGCTGGGATTGAAGTTTTTCCACCACTAGGCGTGTTACTTTTTCAATCAGTTCAGGATTCATTATTTTCAACTCCTATCGTGAAAAAATGGTCGGATCGCCTGCGATTTTGCTCAGCTTTCCATTTTCGAAGATTCCCATTTTCTCAAGCCAATCCCTGAATATCGGAGATGGCTGCTTATTCATTGTCTGCCTAAGGGTGGCAACGTCATGATAGCTCATGGATTGGTAATTGAGCATGCAATCATCCCCCATTGGGGCAGCAATAATAAAATTCACTCCAGCTGCTGTCAGCAGCACGCCAAGGTCTTCGATATCATTTTGATCGGCCTTAATATGGTTTGTGTAGCAGATGTCAACACCCATTGGGATGCCGTGCATTTTCCCCATAAAATGGTCCTCAAGCCCAGCCCTGATGACCTGTTTATTATTGTACAAATACTCGGGACCAATGAAACCTACCACTGTATTTACTATGTAAGGGTCATAATGCCGGGCAAAGCCGTAATTTCTCGATTCAAGTGTCATCTGATCCATTCCAAAATGGGCTTCAGCGGAAAGCTCTGAACCTTGGCCCGTTTCAAAATATAAACGCTGAGGCCCGGTGCCGGTGCCGAGAGTTTTTGCCATGTCATTTGCTTCCTCAAGCAGTGAGACCGTAATTCCGAATGACCGGTTGGCAGCCTCTGTTCCAGCTATGCTTTGGAAGATCATATCAGCAGGTGCACCCTGTTCGATTGCCTTCATTTGAGCTGTTACATGCGCAAGCACACAGTTTTGTGTTGGTATTTCCCAGTCCTTAATAAAAGAATGTGTGGCATGGAGCAACCTCTTTACACTCTCAACCGAATCGTCCACAGGATTAATTCCAATCACTGCATCCCCTATGCCGTAGGATAAACCTTCTTTTAAAGAAGCGATCATGCCATCCACATTATCGGTTGGATGATTAGGCTGCAGACGGGAAGCCAGGGTTCCTTTATATCCAATCGTTATATTGCATTTCGTTAGGATTTCGATTTTATTGGCCGCATGAACAAGATCAAGATTAGACATGATTTTTGCGGCGGCAGCAATCATTTCACTGTTTAATCCCCTGCTGATTCTTTTTAAATCTTCACCTGTCGTGTCATCGTCCAGGATATATTCACGAAGTTCAGCAACGGACCAATTTTTTATGCTCTGATAGACGGGTTCATTCATCCCGCCTTCTATAATTCTCGAAACCTCATCCTCTTCAGGCGAAAGCATAGGATTTTCGCGGATATCAGATAGAGTTAAATGACTTAGAACCAATTTTGCTGCGATTCTTTCCTGGACGGTTTCCGCTGCAATTCCCGCGAGGCGGTCCCCTGACTTTTCTTCATTTGCTTTAGCGAATAAATCTTTCAGATTATTAAACTGATACACATTTCCCAAATGATTGGTTTGCAGCTTCATAAATAATCCCTCCTTTCTTACTGATGGAATGTCAATGTCTTTATGACAACAGGTACCACATTGGTTTGAAGCAGGTGGCCAATATCTATGTAATCGCCATGCTCTGCCTTTATCTGGTCGATGCATACGATACTTTGCTTTGTTTCCTGAGCTTTAATTGTCTGGCCAAGGACTTTAGCGTGGTCGCTTTCTAAAACGACAACAAGCGGCTGTTCTGGTTTCGGCTTTGCTTGTATGGATTTCAGCAGGGCTAAAGATAGCTCCTGGATATCTCGAAAGCTCAAATAGGGCAGTGCCGTTAAATACAGGGCGAAATTTTGTCCCTCCTGCTGAGAATCATAAATTTCCACCGCCTTTTTTACTGCCTCTTGAATCTGGTGGAGACCTTTTTCCAGATTGTTATCAAACCGGATCTGATAGACTGGCAAATTGCGAATTGGCAGTTCATGGCCTTCAGCATGGATGGTTGACCCGCTGATTTCAGTCGTTTGTGTACCTGCTCCGAGAACTGTTGCCCTGACCGTTTCATCCGGTTCCACCCATTTAAAGGAGGCTAGATCACGGCAATTTCGTAATGACTGTGCCAGCATTTTACCAATATCGTCATACTGAGCAGGAGAGGATTCAGCGTTTTCAAATTGGTACAGGCATTCACTGATCCCGCCTGAAAACATGATGTAATCTATCTCCTCTATCCAATTTGGATCATGTCCCAGAAGCAGAGGCAAATCCTCCTGATAAAGATCCTTCCTTAGCATTCGCCCAATTACTTCTGCCATGTAGTCCGTCAGCTTTCCGATGATAGGGTGATTTCTGCTGTCCCCTCTTTTTAAATCAGCCCCCCATTGCCGAAGGATTGTTTGAACAGGAGGAGAAATACTTTTTATTTTGCCGTCTGTAAATTCAATCAGTCTGCCGCCGATATGGAGAGTGCATGTCCCGCAGAGCCTTCCTGAACGATAAACTGCAGCGTTGGCAGTGCCTCCGCCAACATCAATATTAGCCACAGTTTTTCCAGTCCTCTTGGATAATTCATAAGCTCCTGAACCTTTTGCAGCAATAATTCCTTCTAAATCAGGACCGGCAGTTGCGACAAGAAAATCCCCTGCATGGTCAGATAAATAGTGGACCATTTCTTCGGCATTCTGTTTTGTCGCCGTTTCTCCGGTAATAATGACAGCACCTGTTTTAATATCACCCGGCTCGATTCCCGCATTCATGTACTCCTCTCTGACAAGCCTCTCTACAGCTTCAATATCGATAGATGACGCAGTCAGAAGAGGAGTCCGGTATATCGGACTACGGTAGAGCACTTCTTTTTCGATAATTTCTATTCGCGGCATATGGGTTCCGCCAGCCATATTCATGAGAGAAAATCTGCTGATGACGAGTTTGGTCGTACTCGTTCCGATGTCAATTCCTGCGCTGATTATATTCTCTTTTTGTGCATCGTAACGCTTCAACATGATCCCCGCCTTACTGCAACGAATTAACTATTATGCAGAAAATAAAAAAAGGCACCCCATATGAAGCAACCATTAATTGATTGTTCATACAAGGCGCCTTTGCCTGATTTATTCTTTTGTATAATTAGAATATATTCTATTATCGTCACTTTGTAAAGGGTTTCATCAGAAAATTACGACATCATCCGGCAATGAATCAGCATAATCTTTCATTTCTTGAAGAGAATGGCATTTCACCAGGCAGCGTATTTCTTCTATTCCTTTTCCGGAAATAGAGGAGGTAATCACAATAGGTCCATTTGGGACTGCAATTCTAAGCTGCCTGATTGCCGAGTTTACATCCGATTGATCAGAATCGCTTTTTGTCACGACTCCAATTGCAAGCTTATTAAACCCATTGCTGAAACCTGGCGGAAAAATAGTTTTCCGCTTTGTAGAATCCTGCAAATATAGTACATGGGTCACTTCGAGTGCCGTTGCCATGATATTTTTATAGAAAAATGGATTTTCTGTGTATTCCCCCGGTGTATCCACAATCCAGTCATAATAGTTCAGTGCCTGTGTTTTAACCGCTTCCGCTTTGCGGCCTAGAAGGGCATTTGTTAGAGTCGACTTTCCAGCCCCGATTGAACCGATTAGCATTGCTCTGTTCATTTTGGACATTCTATACAGCTCCTTATGATTTAGTTATTTCCGAAGGAGTGTACCTCAGTGTTTCAGATAAAAAGCGGTTGATTTCCTCCATGGCCATTTGCACAGCCGATACGGTTCCTACAATGACAAGACTGCCAGTGAACCGGTCCAGGAACCCGATCTGCACGTCTGCAGCTTTTGTCGCCAAATCTCCTGCAATAATAACCGTTTCACTTGGTGTCAGTGTTAAAATCCCCAACGCTCCTGCCTGCTGGATCCCCAGTTTTTCAAACATATCCGGATCAGGATTTGCGATTAAATGGCTGAGTGTTACTTGCTTTCCCGGCACAAATTCCTGTATAAATCGTTGTTTTTCCTCATTCATTGCTTTGGCCTCCCAGGTGACTGCTGCTTAGATTGCTTTTTTTACTTTTTCTTCTTTCGTTAAATATTCATCTTTTCCGATAATGCCAGCTTCGCGGTCTTTTTTCTCCAATTCCAGAGCTTTTGGTACAGATAACCAGTACGCTAATCCAATCCCTATGACTCCAGCAGAAATTTTTCCGGCTATAATAGGCAGAATTAATGTAGGCTGGAAATTTGCTGTAAAAGATAAATGATCGCCAAGCAAAAAGGCCGCACAGACTGCAAAGGAAATATTAATGACTTTATCTTTAGGCGGCATTGTTCTGACCAATTTAAACATGGCAAGGATGTTCGCTATTGTAGCAACTATCCCTGCGCTGCCTTCCTTGCTTAACCCGACTTTACGGCCTAGAGCCTCCAGCGGTCCGCCGGCATACTTTTGGAGAAGATAAACCATCGGAAATGCACCGGCAAGCATGATCCCAATATAACCTGCAGTCTCAAGTGCCCGGAATTGATCCTCCGAATCCGCCATGATAGGGTGGAAGCCCCAGCCTCCAAATACAGTTGAGAACAATCCGGTAAAAATTTCCACGATGGAAAAGACTAAAACAAGCTTAATGCCCGCATCTAAAATACGTCCAAACCACATAAACCCATTGATCATTAAATCGGGCAGGAAATATAAACCCAGTGCAATCAACACTACAAAGATTAAAAGCGGACTTAAATTCAATAAAATTTGTCCTAATCCGAGTGCGAACTGATATTTTGCCTCCCCTGACGTGGAAATGAAATCCCTGAAACTTGAGCTTGAAACCGCAATAATCACACTTGAAATGAAAGCGCCGATTGGAATGGTCAGAACGCCTGACATCACACCAAGAGCCATATATTTATGGTCTCTCTTATCAAGCATAGCCAGGCCCATCGGTATGGAGAAAACAATGGTTGCACCCGCCATAAAACCGACAATCATCGCCATGATCCAGCCTTCCTGTGTTTGCTTTAACACTTCAGCTAACTGGTAGCCGCCCATATCGGTTGCCAATATGGCAGTTGCAGCTATGGCAGGATCTGCCCCGATCGCAGCAAAAAATGGACCGCAGACCTTATCAATAAACCACGATAAATACGGAATGGATGCCATTATGCCGGCAGCCGGAACAAAGATATGGCCGACTGCATGAAGCCCCTCCATAAATTGTTTTCCTAATCCTTCATCACTGTTGCGGATGGCAGCAAACGCCCCAGCTACGGCACAAGCCATGATAATGTAAATAACAATTTTACCTACCATTTCCATCATAGATCCCTCCCTAAAAGTTTTTATATGTTAACGGAATCCTGCAGCTTTTTTACAAGAAAATAGGATAAAAATAGGAGTTCGATAGTATAAGAATAAGTAAAAAGACAAAAAGGTGCCGTACGTCAGCTATTTGCAGACGCATGGCACCTTTGCCCGTTCTATCCACTTGTAAAAGAATATTAAGCGTTATATTTTACAATTATACGCTTTGCCACATTTTCCAGTGTAACCTGTTTATTCATGCTGATCTTACGCATTTTCCTAAAGGCATCTTCTTCCGGCATATTAAACTTTTGCATTAAAATGCCTTTTGCTTTTTCCACTATTTTTCTATCGTTTAACTTCTGATTCATGGTTTCCACTTGTTCCCGGATTGCCTTGGCATTCTCTGCCTGTCTGAGCGCGATCTCAACCGCTGGAATAAGACTGGCTTCATTAACCGGCTTAACAAGGTAGCCGAGTATATTTGCCTTTTTGGCTTTATCGATATATTCCCGCTGACTATATGCTGTAAGGAGCAGGATGGGCGTATTGATTTTATTGGAAATGATTTCACTTGCTTTAAGTCCATTGAGATTAGGCATCTTGATATCCATAAGAATTAAATCAGGTTTTAAAGAAAAAGCAAGCTCAACTGCCCTTTCACCATCGCCTGCCTCTGCAACTACTTCGTAGCCGGCATCCTTTAGCATCAAGCTTAAGTCCATGCGGAAAATTGATTCATCCTCCACAACCATAATTCTTTTTTTCACGGCTATTCCGCCTTCCTTTCAAAGGGAAATTGCACAGCTGCAATGGTCCCTGTTTCAGCCCGTTCGATTAAAAAATGGCCGGATAGATCGTGCTCGACCATCATTTTCACAATATCCAAGCCTAGAGAAGGTTTTGCTTCCGGGGAATACCCTTCACCGTTATCAATGACTTCAACCTTGATTTCATCATTGGAATATTCAAAACAGACATCGACTATCCCTTCATGCATATGTTTAAATGCGTGCTTTACACAATTCTGTATAAGTTCATTGATGACCAGAGACAGAGAAACCGCTTTTTCAGAGTCGATCAAAAGTTTTGGTCCCCTGTATTGAATATGTATCTTTTTTTGCTCGTGTTTTGCTTCATGGACGAGCATATTGCCAATTTTCTCTATTAAGCTGTAAATATCCACTTCATCCACACTTGAGCTTGAAAGAATAATTTCATACACCGAAGCAATACTTGAGATGCGGTTTAGGCTTTCCACGAAGTGCACCTTGCTTTCTTCCGGCACACCCCTTCTCATCTGAAGCCTCAAAAGGCTGGCAACTGTCTGCAGGTTATTTTTTACTCGGTGATGGATTTCCCGTATGGCAACAGATTTAACGGCAATTTCGCGTTCTTTTTCCCTGAGTTCAGTCAGATCTTTAAGGATGATAAAGGCTCCATTCGATTTACCTTCTACTTGAAGACGAATTTTTTTTACGCGGAAAACCTTATTCATCATTTTCAGTTCTCTAACAAGAAGTTCTTCCGGTTCGTTCAATATCTTTTGAATGCATGGAAAGCAATCAATAAGAGGAATGCCCGGCCTGCAATCTTCCTTCCCGATTTCATGAATGAGATTCGTAGCCGATGGATTGTTATAGACTACCTTATTTTCATGATCAATAAAGAACAATGCTTCCTCAATCACCTCTGGAATAATCGGCCGATCTTCTGCCATTCCAATGAGTATCCCGCTTAAAGTTTTTGTTGCTTCTGATAACGCTTCCAATTTCCGCTGCCGCTGAAGCTTCTCACTGATGTCCTTTTCCATAATCAGTGCACCTATGACCCGATCCTCCAATCCCATAATCGGCACAACACTTTGTTCAACCGTCTTGCCTTCCTGGGTCAGTGCCCGATTGAGAAACATATTTTTCCCGGTCCTCAGGGTATACAAAACGGCGGGTTCAAATGCTTCATAAGCGAACTTGCCTGCGACTGGCTTCTGGTAAACAGAATTAGCGGTACTTGGGGCTGCTTCAGCAACCACAATCGCATGTTTTCCTTCTTTAGTAAGACAGTCTACAAAAACATTTGCCTGGTTCAGGTCTGCGATTAATGAAAGATTGGCAGAGACCTCTTTAATTTTTTTGACATCTATTTTTGATAGACTTGTATGAAGAGTGCATAGCTCTTCTGCTGAGAGGTTTGTCATAGGGTGTGTTCTCCCGAATCTATAGTTGGAAATGTCAGAATATATAAAAATATTATAGGGAATATAGTAGATTGTCAACATGCTTTTTAATAGTTTGATAGGGAATTTGATTCAGTTTTGAGATTATACTGGATATTGAAAAGAGGCAGCCATGAGAAAAGTTCATTCCTGCTGCCTTCTTCAACTATTTGAGCTGAGATAATTTTACACCGCTTGCTTTGTGTTTTAATATCTCCTCTATTAAATCTGCCAGATGGGCTCCTGCTTCAACCGGGGGAACCCCCCCTTCATGAATATTGCTGATTACCGTGCGATCGGCTTCAACTGTATTCTCATTTGGCTGATAGATCAGGTAGGCACTAATGCTTTTAGCAGTTGCCAATCCAGGGCGTTCTCCGATAAGTGAAATGACACAATCACAATTCACAATAGAAGCAAGATCATCTTGAATCCAAACCCTGCTCCGCTTAATAAAGACAGGTTCTCCAAGTGAAATATTTTTTGATTTAAGCCCCTGGGCCAGTGCAGGAAGCAAATCTCTTATATTTGCCTCAACACCTGTTGAACTCAGTCCATCCGATACAATGATTTGCACTTGTTTATTTTTTGGAAGATTTTCTTCTGCCCATTGCCTGGATGAATCAAGGAGCTTTCTGCCGCTGTCCAGGTCCATTAAGTATTGATCCATCGTTTCAGATTTTGAATGAAGCACCGGCAGCTTTAATTCGTTCAGTAATTTCTCAGAGACGTCTTTAAAAACGGCGTCCTGGGCTGCCGCGTGATCTATTCTGAAATCGAGGTAATTCCTTGTTTTCATTCGTGTTCCTGTCCGCCCAATCCCAATTCTCGCAGGTGTGATGGCTTGTACCTTCTCTATCTCTTGCAGATCGGCCGGCAGATCTACACCTGATTGTTTCACTTTTTCGTAAATGATAGTGCGGACACTGGATTCCTTTGTATGTACGGCATCGTTTGCTGGTTTATCTCCGCTTTTTATTTGTCCTTCTTTCTGAAGTTCTTCCATTACCTGTTTTACAATTGTCTGAATATCCACTAAATGCTCCCCCTTTCCTATTTAAAAATGGATAGATCTCCCGCTCGTTCTGTCAATCTTCCATTCTCCATTAAGCCCATATTCTCAAGCCATATCTCGAATTCACGAAGAGGACGAAGCCCCAGCATTTCTCTTAAGCTGGCATCATCATGATAGCTGGTATCCTGGTAACTTAGCATGACATCGTCTCCTCCAGGCACGCCCATATAAAAATTTGCTCCTGCAAGTGCGGTAAGCATACCGGCGATTTCCTGGTCATTTTGATCTGCCTGCATATGATTGGTATAAGTAGGAGCAATCCCCATTGGAAGCCCATGAATTTTCCCCATAAAAAGGTCTTCCAAGTCTGCACGGATAACTTGTTTTCCGTCGTAAATGGTCTCAGGACCGATAAAACCTGAAACATTATTAACCATGAACGGCTTCCAATGACGGGCATATCCATAGGTTCGTGCTTCGAGTGTCTGCATATCAATGCCAAGGTGGGCATCCAGAGAAACTTCAGATCCCTGGCCAGTTTCGAAATAAAGCTGATTAGGGCCAGTTGAGGTGCCATGCTTAGCCATCAGCTGAAACGCTTCATCCAGGATCTCTTTTGAAACCCCAAAGTCTTCATTTGCAGCCTGTGTACCTGCAAGACTCTGGAACATTAAAGCGATTGGAGCACCTTTTTTGAGAGCCTGCATTTGTGTTGTGATGTGAGCAAGCACACAGTTCTGTGTTGGAATTTCCCACTTTTGTATAAAATCATGAGTCATATGAAGAATTCTCGATACAGATTCAACAGAATCATTGTTAGGGTTCACACCTATAACAGCATCCCCGGATCCATAGGAAAGCCCTTCTTTCATGGAGGCAAGAATTCCCTCGGGATGGTCAATGGGATGGTTGGGCTGGCACCTGAATGCCAGGCGCCCGGCTTCGCCTATCGTTGTGTTGCAATGGGCAGTCGGCCGGATTTTCTGTGAAGCCATCACCAAATCAATGCTCGACATAAGCTTTGCTGCAGCAGAAATCATTTCACTTGTCAGGCCTTTGCTGATTCTGAACAAATCCGATGTCCGTGTTTGGTGTGACAAAATATAATCTCGCAATTCCCCAACAGACCAATTTGCAATTTCTTTATAGATAAAAAGATTTAGGTCATCATAGATAATACGTGTTACTTCATCCTTTTCGTACGGAATGACGGGATTCTCGTAAATTTCTTTTAGCTTCATTTCACTTAACACCACTTTGGCTGCCATTCGTTCAATAGATGATCCTGCAGAAATGCCTGCCATTTTATCCCCGGACTTCTCCTCACTGGCTTTTGCCAATACATCCGCAATAGAACGGAACTGATAGGTTTGATTTTTTAACGAACATTTATACATAAATAGCCTCCCTTCGAGTATAAAAAGCAGTCTGCAACGATAAAGAAAGCGATTACAAGCTGCTCCAAACAAAAAGACGCCATAATAGCATAAGCTGATTAACAGCTTACCTATTAAGGCGTCTTCACCTGATATTTTCACTTTCTTATCATTATACCAAGCAGTTAACTGAAAAGATAGACTTTTTTGATTATATGATCTTACACTTTTTTATGAAAACATCCCCTCCACCACTCTTCCGTTCCGCCCATTTGTGGTCTTTGCCTGTGACAGCGAATTAAGAATCGCTTCCTCCGCAGCCTCGGCCGCACCTTGAAAAAGCTGATTCATGATGGGATGATCATCTCTGATAAAATAGGCAGTTTGGATCATATTGCTGCTTTCATGAATGCTCTTGTTTGCGGTGGAAAAAGCGATAACAATATCACCGCTGCCGTTGCTGAAATGGCTTCCTGTTCGTCCTAGGCCTATGCCGCATCTCTTCGCGAGCCTTTTCAGCTGCCTATCACTGACAGGTGCGTCTGTAGCCAGGATAATCATAATGGAGCCATCAGGCGTGTCTTTTGTTTTCGGCGGAATTGCTGACAGTCCGTATTTAATGAATGGAAATTCGTCTCTATTGCCGAAGTTGGTTACAACCAGACATCCGATTTTGTATTCATTTGTGCTTTGTTCCTCAGTGATTACCCGTGAAGAAGCACCCACGCCGCCTTTATACCCAAAACACACCATGCCTGTACCAGCTCCGACCGCACCTTCTTCCACCTTTTCCGGTTTGGCATTTTGAATGGCTTCTATTGCATGTTCCGGTTTTACAGAGAGTGTCCGAATGGAATTTAAATATCCGTCGTTGCATTCCCCTGTGACGATATTAACAGTTCCGGTTGTGTCTCCAATTTCCGGCGTGGTTTTTAGCAGGTATTCCAGCGTTCCCTGTGTGACTGACGGCACCCCAAATGTATTTGTCAGCATAATCGGAGATTCAATCACACCCAGTTCTTCCACCTGCACCAGACCCGTCGTTTTACCAAAGCCATTGATGACATAAGAGGCTGCCGGGACTTTTTCACGAAAGAGATTTCCTCCATGCGGCACAACGGCCGTTACACCCGTACAGACATATTGGTCATCATCCAGAGGATAGTCCAGAGTGATATGGCCTGCCATGACTCCATCTATATCTGTAATGCAATTCTTTTTTCCAGGTCTCAGTGTTCCAATTGTTACTCCTCTTTCTCTAATCTTCATCTTGGCGCTCCTTAAAATAGAATTTCCCTTTGTTTTCCTTTATAATAGTAAAATATTTAGATTACCTAATCATTTTACACCATTGTGGGAGGAATTATATGGCTGATACTTTATCAGGAGAAGCAAAAAAACAGACTGCAGGTTCCGAAAAGATTTGGTCAAGGGATTTTGTTCTGATTTTGATGTCCAACTTTTTTATTTTTCTCGGATTTCAAATGACATTGCCCACTATCCCTCTTTTTGTGGAAAAATTGGGCGGGAATGACCAGCTGATCGGGATAGTGGTCGGGATCTTTACATTTTCGGCTCTGCTATTGCGTCCTTATGCAGGGCATACGCTGGAGACCAAAGGCAGGCGCTTTGTCTATTTAACTGGCCTGGCAATTTTCGTGCTCTCGGTTGGGTCATTTGGTTTTATTAATAGTTTAATCTTCTTATTTGTTTTAAGGATTATCCAGGGATTTGGCTGGGGTTTCTCCACTACAGCCTCGGGAACCATTGCCACGGATTTAATTCCTGCAAAGCGGCGGGGAGAAGGAATGGGATATTTCGGGCTTTCCGGGAACATTGCCCTTGCATTCGGCCCCACCCTCGGACTGGCGCTCGCCGGAGTCATCTCTTTCAAACTCTTATTCTTAATTTGTGCTCTGCTGGGTTTAGCCGCACTGGTGTTGTCATCGAGGATCAACTACAAGCAGGCTGAAAAACAAACTGTTCCCCAGAAGCGCTGGGACATCTATGAAAAAAGTGCTTTAAGGCCTTCATTTCTTTTATTTTTCATCACCGTTACCTTCGGGGGCATTGCATCATTTCTTCCTATTTACTCAGCCCAAAAAGGGATAGGCGGCATCCACTGGTACTTCCTGCTGTTTGCCATAGCCTTAATGCTTTCCCGGACTTTTGCCGGCAGATTATATGATCAAAGAGGTCACCAGGCTGTATTCTTACCAGGAGCGGTGCTGATTTTGGCAGCCATGTTCCTGCTGGCGTGGCTTCCTAGCAGCTTGATTATGTATATAGCTGCGATTCTTTATGGTCTCGGATTTGGATCAGTCCAGCCTGCCCTTCAAGCCTGGTCTGTAAAAGAAGCGCCTGCCAATCGGCGCGGGATGGCCAATGCTACGTTCTTTTCCTTCTTTGACCTTGGAGTAGGGATTGGCGCCATCGTGTTTGGGCAGATCGCTCATTTGTTTGGGTATAGCACCATTTATTTGACAGCAGCCGGATCGGTAGTGATTTCAATTCTACTGTATATCTGGATTCTGGTGACAAAAAGGGGTTAATGCGAAAGACGATTTTCCGGGAGATGCGGAAAATCGTCTTTTTATTTTGGGTGAGTTTTTCAGGTGGTGCGGTGGGTTCGGACTTTGTGCTTGTGATTTTCGCGGTCAGTGTCCGAAGTTGGGCTGGGTTCGGACTCAGATCATGGTTTCTCTGCTTTTTGTGTCCGAAGTTACACCAGGTTCGGACTTACACTCCTGGTTTTCCGACTTTTGTGTCCGAAGTTGACCCGTATTCGCACTCAAATTATGGTTTCTCTGCTTTCTCTGTCCGAAGTTGCGCCAGTTTCGGCCTTACACTTTAGTTTTTCCAATTTCTCTGTCCGAAGCTGCACCAAATTCGATCTCATACTCTAACTGCCCGAACAGTAATTCCTCCTATAAAGCTTTCACCATCCCGCCATCGACTAAAATGGAGCTTCCGGTCACGTAGCTGCTGGCATCAGATGCAAGGAAGGTGACAACGTTCGCAAATTCTTCCGGGGTCCCGTATCTGCCTAGCGGAATTTTGCTTTTGGCTCTTTCTGCGACTTCTTCTTTGGTGATATTCTGCCGGTCCGCGTTATGCTGATCCAGATAATCAACGCGGTCGGTCGCAATTCTTCCCGGAGCTACTGTATTAATTAAGATATTATAAGCTGCCAATTCCTGTGAGAGTGTTTTGGTCAGTCCGACAATCCCAAGCCGGAATGTATTGGATAAGAGCAGGCCCGGAATCGGCTGCTTTATGCTTGATGATGCTATATTAATGATCCTGCCGCCATTTTTCTTTAATTCAGGAAGTGCCTCGCGGATCAGCCTGACATGGCTTAATAGATTTAGCTGAAACGCTTTTTCCCAGTCTTCATCTGTCAGGTTTTCAAACGTCCCCCCGGGTGGCCCTCCGGCGTTATTGATTAATATATCAATTCCCCCAAGGGTTTCAGCTGTATGCTGAATCAGGTTCTTTATATCCTCAGGGTCCGTAACATCTGAGCGGTAATACTCAACATCGGCATTGAATTGGTCACGGAATTCCTTTTGAACGCTCTTTAGTTTTGCTTCGTCCCTGCTTGTTATCATGACCTTGGTGCCTTCTTTTGCAAGCTGTGCTGCAATGGCTTTTCCGAGGCCCTGGCTTGAAGCCACGACAAGCGCTTTTTTATTTTTCAGTTTTAAATCCATGATCGTTTCCTCCTATTTTTTAACGCAAAGCGCCATCCATTCATCCACTTTAAAGGATTGGACCTTGCCTTCATGTAGTTCAATTTGAAAATAATCCGCAGCAGCCTGATCAGCCTGCAGAATATAATCTTCGACTGCCTTAATCTGTTCATCACTTTCAGCCGTCCGCCTCACCCAGGAAGGGAATTCGAAGGTTTTCTTCCTGCTCTTTGCGTTCGTTTCATGCAGTCCGGAAGCAGCAAATAGCTTTCTCCACTCTGCCGTTGACAAACACCGGTAATGGCTGTCATCCCGCATTTTCTCAACTGTGTTCATATAGTCTGCGAGCTCTTTTTCATCGGGTGATACATTATCAACTAACAGGAATCTTCCCCCTGATTTTAAAACCCTGCCAGCTTCAGCAATGAACTTTTCCGGATGGGGAAAATGGTGTGGCGCGATCCGGCACGTGACAGCATCAAAGGACTCATCCAGAAAAGGCAAAGTTTCCGCGTCTGCAACGATATACCAGATATTTTTATAGCTTTCCAGATGGCGTGCGGTATTCGCCAGCATTTCTTTTGTCAAATCAGCTGCGAAGACCTGGGAAACAAAGGGTGCCAGACTTTTGGCCACATGCCCGCCGCCTGTCGCGATATCCAGCACCACCCAATCCTTCTGCGGATTCAGGGTTTGAACAAGCTGATGTAATTCTGCCGCATCTCCATGAATTTTGCTTGTCACATATTTTTCTGCGTTTTTACCGAATGTATTTTGTACCTTTTTCTTTATCTCTTCCTTTTCCATATGTAATCACCACCATCAAAAATTCACCTATACTATTTAGTTTCTATACAAATCCCTATAATCCTGTCAGATTAATAGAAAAAGAGCCTGCCACTTGGTGAAATGGCAGGCTGCTGTTTATCTGGCAGGCACAAGAATTAGTTTCCCTTTTGTTTGCCTAGACTGCATTCGCTCATGTACTTTGGCAGCGTCCTCAAGAGGATGGACTTCTCCAATAGTCAGCTTCAGCTTCCCTTGGGCTGTATAGGATAATAATTCCTTCATGCTCGGTTGCAGCAATTCCGGTTTCCTCATTATTTGCGGCAGGAAAAATCCGATGACCGATTGATTCCGCCCCATTAAGGAAGAAGGATAAAACCGGCTCTGCTCCCCGCTTGCCACACCATAAATGACAAGGCGGCCAAAGGTGGCAAGGCATTTCAGGGTTTTATTAAAAATTTCGCCGCCTGCCATTTCGAGTGCCACATTCACACCTTTTCCGCCTGTTGCTTCGAGTACTTCATTTTCCCAGCCTTCATTCGTATAGTTGACAAGGACATCGGCTCCCATTTCTTTTGCAAGCTGCAGTTTCTCATCAGTGCTGGCGGTAGCAATGACAGTCCCGGACCCGAATAATTTTGCAAGCTGAACGGCAAGTGTTCCCACTCCCCCCGCGGCTGCATGGACCAGGACGCTTTCACCCGCTCCAAGCCGGCCCATCGTTTTCAAAATATGATAGGCGCTCAGTCCTTGCAGGGGCAGTGCCGCAGCAAGATTGAAATCCAGTCCTTCCGGCAGCGGAATCAACCCCCTTTCATCGGCTGTGACATACTCTGAGTAGCCGCCTGATTCGATTAGCGTCACCACTCTTGTGCCAACCGGAATACTCGCCTCTTCACCTGCGGCTGCGACAACACCTGCCACCTCGGCACCGGGAATGAACGGCAGAGGTGTCGGCACAACATATTGCCCTTCTCTTCTTGCGGTATCGGCATAGTTCACTCCGATCGCATGAACTTCGATTAAAACTTCCCGTCCGGTCGGCTGCGGCCGATCCAGTTCGATTACATTAAGGACTTCAGGTCCCCCATATTCTTTGAATTGAATGGCTTTCATTTTCAAACACTCCTTTTCTATATTTCTAGCAGCAATATTCGCCTTTTTCATAAATGAGCTCAGCTATTCTCCGGTTCCTTGAACTTTCTTTTCCAAGGGAGCTGAACCTGCTGCATTCCCGGATGATTAATCCGATCAGCGCATCCTTTTTCTCATCTGAAGACAATTCGGACACTAATTGGCGGGATAGCCTTTCAGCTTCCCATATTGCACTTTCCAGAAAAGTCCTGGTCAGCTGAATCTTCAATTCTTCTTTTTCTTCACCATTTTTCTGAATGGCTTTGTATGTCCGATAAACTGCTGATTCTGCTGCATACAGGGCAATGGCGAGATCAGCAAGCTTCATTAGGGCTTCCTGTTCATGAACAAGGGTATCGCCAAATGCTTCATAAGCGAGTCCGGCATTCAGCAGGAATAGGTTTCTTATAGTATCAACCGCTGCTCTCTCTTTCTTAAAAATCGCCTGCCCGATTGGTGCAGGTTTGCTCAGCTGAACAATCGCTTCCTCCACTCTTGCTGCTAAATCGATTTCACCCTTCAGCGCTTTTCGGAAAAGGTGAGTAGGAATCAGCAATCTATTAATCTCATTTGTACCTTCAAAAATACGGTTAATGCGGGAATCCCGATACATTTGTTCCACACCGTATTCCTTGATGAATCCCGCGCCGCCATGAAGCTGCAGTGCTTCATCTGCCGTATAATCCAGTGTTTCCGAGCCAAACACCTTGCAGATCGCACATTCCGTGGCATATTCGCTCATTCTTTTTCCAATAAGCTTTAGATCAGTTGATTCATATAAGTCTCCCAATGATTCCTCCAGCAGGCTTGCGGTGCGGTATTGCAGTGATTCAGCGGCGTAGATTCTTCCTGCCATCTTCGCCGTTTTTTCCTTGGTAGCCGGAAAATCAGCGATCGACTTCCCAAACTGCTTTCTTTCCCCTGTAAATTGGAGTGTTTTCTTCAAGCCGGTTTTTGCTGCCCCCATGCAGGCTGAACCTAAATTGAAACGGCCCAAATTCAAGACGTTCAAAGCAATGATGTGGCCTTTGCCCACTTCCCCAAGCAGATTTTCTGCTGGCACAGGACAATCCTCAAAAATGACCGATCTGGTTGAAGATCCTTTAATGCCCATCTTATTTTCTTCCGGGCCAAGGGATAATCCTGGTGTGTCCCGTTCGACGATAAATGCGGTAAAATGCCGGCCGTCCACTTTGGCATATACAATGAATGTATCTGAAAATACAGCATTCGTAATATAAATTTTCGTGCCATTTAAAATGTAATGGGTCCCATCCTCATTTAAAACGGCGGTAGTCTGGGAGGATAGAGCATCCGATCCTGCGTTCGGCTCTGTCAGGCAGTAAGCGCCTATGTACTCCCCTGAAGCAAGCTTCGGCAAGTACTTTTCTTTTTGCTCAGGAGTTCCGAAGTAAGTGATCGGCAGGGTTGCAATACAGGTATGGTTTGAGTGGGCTACCCCGTAACCGCCTGATGAGGCAATGTTTTCTCCGACGATCCCCTTGCTGATTTTATCCAGGCCAAGACCGCCGTATTTTTCGGGGATGCTATGGGCAAGCAGGCCAAGTTCGCCTGCCTTCCTCAGTAAATCCGTTACCAGCTCGAATTCCTGGTTTTCGATCCGGTCCTTTTCAGGGTGAACCATTTTTTCAGTAAATTGTTTAGCTGTTCTTCCTATTAAGATATGCTCATCTGTAAATTCCTCGGGTATGAAAAGTGTTTCAGGATCAAGCTTTGTGAACAAAAAGCTTGCACCAGTATTGGCTGTATTTACTTTTTCCATGTACGGATTCACTCTCCTCAGCATCTCTTCATCTTAAATTTTTTCATCTGCCGCCTGTACAGCATGTTTCAGGAGTACTTTAACGAATCTATTAAATTGTGAAAAACGCGGATCTGCTGTCTGGCCTTTCTTGTAACGGTAATAGATTTGCTGGCAAATGACGGCCAGTTTGAAGTAAGCAAATGTTAAATAAAAATTCATACTGCTGAGATCACGGCCTGTTTTTCCAGCATAGGCCTCCATAAATTCTCTGCGGGAGTAAAAGCCATTTAGAACGGTTACCGGGGGTTTTCCTAATCCATACTTGAGCAGATCGGGATCGTCTCCCTGAATCCAATAGCTCATCGCGGCACCAAGATCTGCCAGCGGATCGCCTGCCGTTGCCATCTCCCAGTCGAAAAGGCCCGTCATTTCTGTTAAATCCTCATTGAACATTGCATTGTTCAGCTTGTAATCATAATGGATGACGGATGGCTCAGGACTAACCGGGATATGATGGGTCATCCACTTTTTCAGCGTATCCGCTTCAGAAACTTCATCTGTCTTTGCCCGCTCATACCGGCCAATCCAGCCATGCACCTGCCTTTCCATAAATCCATCGGGATTGCTGATTTCCGCTAGACCTGTCCTTTTATAGTCAATGGAATGAAGTTCTGCCAGCTTATCAACCATAATTTGAGACAGTCTTCTGCAAATTTCCTCGTCCGGTTCCATTCCTTCAGGGAATGAGGTATCTAAAACAATTCCATGCCGCCGTTCCATAATGAAAAATGGTGCTCCTGTGATTTCACTATTATTCGTAAACAGGATCGGCTTCGGGGCTTCTTTGAAAAAGGGATGTATCTCAGAAATCACCCTGTATTCCCTCTCCATGTCATGAGCTTTCGGTGCGACAGGTCCAAGCGGAGGCCGGCGCAGCACGGCTTCCCACTCTCCCATTTTCAGCTGATAGGTAAGATTGGAGTGCCCAGCATGGAACTGAAGAATCTCAAGCGGTTGATTTGGAAGATTAGCCATCTCGTTCCGCAGGAATTTTTCCAATTCAGCGGTATTCAATTGCTCTCCTTTTCTAACGGAAATGGTATCCTGACTCATTTGCTTCGGCATGTGGTCCTCCTTTTTATAGGAAAATTAAATTATGCTTCTCTTAAATTTTGGTTTAGACCTTCCCTTAGAAGATCAGGTATAGCAGCACTTTCCTGTTGGGCGAAATCAAAATAGACGATTACGGCGCTCCCTCTGGCAATATGTGTGCCTGTCTGGCTGCATACAATTTCATGATCGAGCTGAAAGCTTTTGCTGCCAATCCTTGATACCCAGGTTTTCACCGTTAGGATTTGGTTAAAATATCCCTGGCTTAGAAAGTCGCATTTTGTGGAGGCCAGGATAAAACTCCATTTTTTCACATCCATGCTGTAGCCAAGTGTCTCGAAGTATTTCACCCGTGCTTCTTCAAGGTAAATAAAATAACTTGTATTGTTGATATGGCCAAGAGCATCAGTTTCGCAAAACCTTACTGTTACCTGCATTTCATGCATGATGGCACCCCTTAACTCTTCACCTTATTGGAAGAATACTCATACCAGCCCTTACCTGTCTTTCTCCCCAATTCTCCCTTTGCCACTTTTTCGGCAACACAGTCAAATGGCTTATCTGCAGGATCTCCTGTCTCCCGATAACGCTGATCCATTACATAATAGGCCACATCCAGTCCGGATAAATCCATGAGTTCAAACGGGCCGATGGGATGATTCAAGGCTTTCCGGCAGATGATATCGATATCTTTATAGTCGGCAATCCCCTGTTCATACAGAGCCACTGCCTCTTTTTGGAGTGCACCGAGAATGCGGTTTGCGACGAAGCCGGAAATTTCTTTTTTCAAAAGGACGGCTGTTCTATTAATCTTTTCACAGACTTCCATCGCAATTTGTGCGGTTTCTTCAGACGTCTGTTCACTCATGACTACTTCCACACAGTCCATCACAAGAGGCGGAAAGAAGAAATGCATATTAACGACTTTTTCAGGCCGCTCAGTTTCACCGGCTATTAAACTATTAACGATTGTAGAGCTATTGGTTGCAAAGATGGCATGAGGAGGCGCGAACTCTTCCAGTTTCTTGAATACCTCTTTTTTCACACCAAGCTTTTCCGTTACGGCTTCAATGATTAAGTCGGAGCTTCGGACACTTTCCTGAAGGCTGCTGGAGAAACGAAGCTTTCCGAAAGCAGCGGCTTTCGCATCTTCATCCAGCTTCCCCTTGGCAACCCATTTTGACATAATTATCTGCAGCTTAGCCTCGGCATCCTGCAATGCGGCTTCGCTCAAATCCTGGATAATCGTCTCATAGCCTCCAAGAGCACAGAGCATTCCGATCTGGTGGCCCATTTGTCCGGCACCTATAACGGTAATTTGCTTAACATCCTTTGCATTCATCGTTTATCCTCCTTATACTGACCAGTTGGTATGTTTTCCGGGAAAATCAAAATTTCTCAGGTTTCTCAAGAATTCGCTGATAAAATTTAAATTTCGCCGATATTTTTAAAAATTCGCCGATAAATATTAAATTTTCGCCGATAAATTGAAAAACTCACCAATATCTAGCTACATCTCTATCCCCTTTAATATCATTTCCGTAAAGATCTCTGCCACTTCCCGGTCGGATATGCTTCCCTCTGGATTGAACCACTGATAGCTCCAGTTGGTGACGCCTAAGATGCCAAAAGCGATAATCGGAGAGTTGAGGTTAGCTCGGAACTCTCCCTTCTGCTTGCCTTCTTCTATTAATTTTTCGATATTCAGCCTGAACTGATCCCTTTTTGGAATGATTTCCGATAAGCTTTCTTCACTAAGGTTGCGCATTTCCCTGAAAAAGACTTTTGCGCTTGCTCCCTGGGTTTTGATATTGCCCAGCAGCATTTGAACAATCTCTAGAAGTTTGTCTTTACTGGATTTGGACTCATCCCCGAGGATTTCGTGCTGATTGGCCAGCATATCATCTATATAGCGAAGATGAATGTCCATCAGCAGTTGTTCTTTGCTCGAGAAATAGTAATAAAACGTGCCTTTCGTGACACCGAGGCTGTCGACGATATCCTGAATTGATGTTTCGCTGAAACCTTTCTGATCAAATAGCCGGATGCTCTTTTCAGTAATTTTTTCTTTCAATGTCAGTCCCCGCTTCTGTTAGAAAATATCGACAGCATTATATCACAAAACGATTAACTCCGGACTTCATCCCTCAGAGCTCTTCGAAGGATTTTTCCGACATTGGTCTTTGGAAGCTCCTCTCGGAATTCTACGGCCGATGGAATTTTATAGGCAGCCAGGTTCTGCCTGCAGTATGAAATGATTTCTTCTTGGGTCGCCGTTTTACCGGCTTTCAGCACGACGAAAGCTTTAACTGTTTCACCCCGGTAAGGATCCGGGACACCAATGACGACAGCCTCCTGAACTGCAGGATGCTCATAGAGCACTTCCTCAATATCGCGCGGGTAAATATTATAGCCGCTGGCAATGATCAGGTCTTTCTTGCGGTCGACAATGTATAGAAACCCATCTTCGTCCATTCTCGCAATATCACCGGTGTAGAGCCATCCATCCCGTAATGTAACAGCCGTCTCCTCAGGCATATTCCAATAGCCTTTCATAATCTGAGGGCCCTTGATAATGACCTCGCCCAGTTCTCCATTCTGGACCTCTTCGGTACCTGCGGCCAAATCAACTACTTTATAATCAGTTGAAGGAAAGCCGATTCCAACGCTTCCAGGCTTTCTTTCTGAAAATGGCGGATTGCAGTGTGTTACCGGGGAAGCTTCTGATAAACCATAACCTTCGAGAATTTTTGCTCCCGTCTCTTTTTCAAAATCCCGCATCAGTTCGACAGGCATAGGCGCGCTGCCGCTATTGCAGGTTTCAATGCTGTCAATGCCATATTCCTCTGCATGCGGATGATTGGTGATGGCCACATACATGGTTGGAACACCAGGAAATACAGATGGCTGCTCATTTTTAATTGTATTTAACACTTCCTCCACATCAAAGCGCGGCAATAAAATCGATTCATTGGCCGTATAAATGGCAAAGTTCATGCAGGCAGTCATGCCAAAAACATGGAACAGCGGAATGACGGTTAAGAATTTTTCCCCGCCTATTTCCGTTCTATCTTTAAAAAATTCATAAGACTGTACCACATTTGCGAGAACATTGTAATGAGTCAGCATGGCTCCTTTTGACCGTCCGGTTGTTCCGCCCGTATATTGAAGAACGGCAATATCCTGCTGGGGCTCAATGTTGACCGGGGTGTATTGTCCACTGGCTTCCTGTATAAAACCTTCGAATGTTTTGTCAGGTGAAAAATCTGCTTCTGTTGGCTGCAGACTGACAATGACTATATTTCTAACCTTCGTTCTGTCTTGAACACCCTTAACCCGGGGATATAGGGCATCAAACACGACAAGAGTTTCAGAACCAGAGTCATTCATGATATGCTCTATCTCGCGCTCAACCAGCATCGGGTTTACTTGAGTAACAATCGCGCCTGCTGCAAGTATTCCATAATAAGCAATTACATATTGCGGGCAATTAGGAAGCATGATGGCAACACGGTCGCCTTTTTGAACACCATTTTTCTGCAGGGATGCGGCAAATCCATAGACGGCTTTTTGAAGTTCCGCGTAATTCATCTTTCGTCCATAAAAAGATAGTGCCATATTCTGCGGATATATCGCTGTCACTTCCTGAAGCATCTCAGGCATCGATTTACTTGGAATGGTTACTTCAGCTGCAATGGATTCAGGATAGTGTGCATGCCAGGTTTTCTTATCGGTCATTTGAAATCCCTCCAACATAATTTGCCATTTTACATTGCATGTGTTCCGCCATCAACAATTAATACGTCTCCCGTCACATAATTTGAAGCATTGGAAGCCAGGAACAATGCGGCGCCTTTCAAATCATCCTCAGAGCCGAAGCGTCTGAGCGGTGTTGCGTCCAGGATGGGGTTTCGTCCCTGCTCCATAATCGCCGAGGACATTTTTGTAGGAAAAAAACCTGGAGCAATGGCATTCACATTGATGCCATACCTGCCCCATTTTACAGCCAGGTCCTTTGTCATCGTAATGACTGCCCCTTTGCTGGTGTTATAGCCGATTGTATCCATCACCCTGGGGTCCGTGCCTCCAAGTCCGGCAACAGAGGCAATATTAATGATTTTTCCTGATCCCTGTTCGATCATGACCTTGCCTGCAGCCTGGCTCATTAAAAACGTCCCAGTCACATTCACATTGATGACTTTTTGCCAGGCTTCAAGCGGCATTTCTTCCGCGGGAGCTCCCCAGGTAGCCCCGCTGTTGTTGACCAGAATATCGATAGCCCCAAATTCCTGAACCGTCTCTTCAACCACTTTTTGGACATCCTCCTGTTTACTGATGTCACAGGAAAGCGCTAATGTGTTCACACCAAGTGCTGCAAGGCGGTCAGCGGTTTCCTGACATGCCTCCACTTTTCTTGAACAAAGCACGACATTTGCCCCTGCTTCGGCTAATCCTTCGGCAATCTGAGCACCCAGCCCTCTCCCGCCTCCAGTAATCAGTGCAGTCTTTCCGGTTAGGTCAAATAGTTCCATTACCTTCATGATTTTTCAGCTCCTATTGGTATTTTTTCAATTCAAGCTTAGCAATCTGTGCCCGGTGGACTTCATCTGGACCGTCTGCCAATCTCAGCGTTCTGGCATTTGCCCACAGTGCGGCAAGCGGTACATCCTCACTCACTCCAGCTGCTCCAAACGCCTGGATTGCCCGATCAATTACCTTAAGGGCCATGGATGGCGCCACGACCTTGATCATAGCAATCTCGGTTTTCGCCACTTTGTTGCCGGCAGTATCCATCATATGGGCAGCTTTAAGCGTTAATAGTCTTGCCTGCTCAATTTCAATCCGGGAATCCGCTATCCATTCACGGATGACACCCTGGCTTGCGAGCGTTTTGCCAAAAGCAGTTCGATTTTGTACACGCATACATAATTCCTCAAGAGCGCGCTCTGCTGCCCCGATCAGCCTCATGCAATGATGGATGCGTCCCGGACCCAGCCTGCCCTGTGCAATGGCGAACCCTTTCCCTTCACCCCAAATGATATTTTCAGCAGGAACTCTGACATTGTTGTATGTAATTTCAGCATGGCCATGTGGAGCGTGATCATAGCCAAACACCGGAAGCATCCTCTCTATTTTTACTCCGGGGGTATCCATAGGAACAAGAATCATGGATTGCTGTTCATGACGGTTTGCGTCTGGATCGGTTTTTCCCATAAAGATCGCTATACGGCACCTCGGATCTCCCGCACCTGAAGACCACCACTTCCGTCCATTGATGACATATTCTGTACCCTGCTTTTCAATCCGCGCTTCAATATTTGTGGCATCAGAGGAGGCCACATCCGGCTCTGTCATGGAAAAGCAGGATCGGATGTCCCCTTCTAACAGCGGCTTTAACCAATCCTTCTTCTGCTGCTCCGTGCCGTATCTTGCGAGCACTTCCATGTTGCCGGTATCAGGTGCATTGCAGTTGAAGATTTCCGGTGCAATCATTGATCGCCCCATAATCTCACAAAGCGGGGCATATTCCACGTTCGTGAGTCCTGCGCCATACTCGCTCTCCGGTAAAAATAAGTTCCATAATCCAGCAGCTTTCGCCTTGCGTTTCAGCTCTTCCATAATCGGCGGAATAGCACTCCATCGATTTACCTGTTCATTCAATTGCTGTTCATATAAAGCTTCGTTTGGATAAACGTTTTCTTCCATAAACACATTTAATTTCCCTATGAGCTCCTGAACTTTTGGTGAGTATGAGAAATCCAAATTCCTGTCCCTCCTCCACTAACTGACCGGTCGGTATGTTACAAATTTAGTATAAACAATCCCTGAAATTAATCAACTTATTTTCAGAAAATTTATTTTTTTATCTATTTTTTTCACCATCCAAAGTAGTACTGTTTTTATGAAGGAATTTATTTATTTTTAACAGCTCAGCCTCAAACTAACGGGTTCGGTTTTGAAGTACAAAATTCGAATTATCAATACTTTTCGCAGTTGAATTAGCAGACACTTTAGCAGTGAGATTAGCACGCAAAAAAGCTCGGGGCATTATGCTTCGAGCTTTTTTATCGTATTACTTTGTTGAAGATTAGCACACGTTTACTTGAATAACTTATACCAATACAAAGTGGTTTCTATATTTGGATTATATGACTGCTTCAATGTGTCAACTCCACCTAGTATGAATCCTTGTTTCACATAAAACCTGCAAGCTCCAAGATTATTATCTTGAGCCTCTAGAGACATACCGATAAGTTTTCTTTGTTTTGCCCACTCTTCCGCTTTAGTTAAGAGCAGTTTCCCGATTCCATATCCTCTAAATTCTTTTTTTGCAGCGATATTTTCAATATAACAGAAGCGATTCCAATCCTTAATTATTCTAATTTGCCCAATGCAATTATTATTCTTATAAGCTAGAAAAAGAGCTTTATCTTCACGATTTATATAAAGGCTCCAATCAAGTTGATCATCTGGGAACCGAATTTCTTTAGTTTCATCAAATAGATTCTCTTCAAAAGACCATTTTCCTGATTGAAAACTGGGTACAACCTTACCAAACACTTTAAAATAATCATTTGTTTTATTGATGTCCTCAATTAATTCATCCTTTAATGGAGAAATTATGATTTCCTCTGCAATATTCATTTGGACACCGCCCCATTCTGAAAAAGAATTTTACTAGCACAAGCCTAAATACCTATCCTATTCAACATTACTGCTCGTTCGCTAAATAAGCCTCTCTATCATTTCAACACAAATATCCAGAAACCTCTTTACCGTTTTTAACACACCAATTCGCATAGCAACTTTGTAGACAGTTATACGACATTTGGCTATATCCCTTCTGAAGTTGGGAAGGAATTGCCGATATACCGTTTTACCATTGATCCGAAGAAATCAAATATGAAACCGTTTTTGAAATAAAAAAAGTAGGCTGACGCAATTGTCAGCCTACTTTATTGCTAATTTACAGCCCGTGCGCGTATTTTTTCCTTTATTAACCCAGCGCCCATCAGTCCCATCAGTGAGAAGATGACCGGTATAATAAATCCATACTGGTAGCCTGCTTCAAATGTATCCAAAACCTTTCCGAAGATAAATGGCAGCAGAACTGCGCTCAAAAATCCGCCGGTGTTGGCAAATCCTGAAACGACACCTACATCCCGAATGTCAAATGATTTTCTGACAATCGCAAACGTCAGCGTACTTGCCCCATTACCATAACCCATAATCAGGAAAAGAACGATCAGGAGCGGATATGGAGGCTTACCCTGAAATAACAGAAAAGTTGCCCAGCCAAGGACGGCGATTGAGTGGGCAAAAAGATAAGGGCGTTTGATGCTGCCCATCCGGCCTGATATAAAACTCATTAACGGAGCACCAATGATGGCACCAAACAATCCGATCATGACCAGCTGGCTGGAATCGGAACGGCTCAGATCATACATATCCATGCCATACGGAACAGCCCACGAGCCGATGAAACCGACATAAGTGCCGACCAGGCCGAAATGACAGAAGAACGTGGCCCATGCCTGGCGGTCAGAAAAAATTCTTTTTAATATGCTTGCTGTTTTTTCTTTTGGCTCTTTCTTACCTTTCGTTTTTTTAGGCTCTACGCCCATTCGGGAAGGCTGCCAGATTAATATGATATACAGCAATAAGGCAAGAATGGTCAAAATAATGCCGACTGCCAAAAACGGAATACGCCAGCCCCATATGGAAATCCAAATGGAAAATGGGACAGTCGCGAGCAAAAATCCAAAGCTGCCCGACATGCCTGCAAAGCCAAGCAGCTTCACAAATTCATTTACCTTAAACCATCTGCCTAAAATGATGACAATATTAATCCAAATCGTTGCATCACCTATTCCAACCAGCATCCTTGCCGCGAAGAGAATGTACTCATTTGCGGCAAAGCTGAAAAATAACGTCCCTATTCCATTCAGAAGAGTTCCGGCGATTAAAAATACATTGGGGCCAAAACGGTCGGATAATATCCCAATCGGAACCTGGAGGCTGGCATAGGCAAAAAATTGGATGCTCGTCAGAAGCCCAATGGCCGCAGCTGTCACGCCAAATTCCTTCATTAATTGATCAGTAATTAAACCAGGGGCTGTCCTTTGGCTCACGATCAAGAAGTATGCAAATAAAACCGCGCCAAAGACGAGCCACCTGTATTTGCTGTTATGTTTCTCCACTTCACTCTGCTCCTAATTTTATAAAGAATACCCTCCATTATACCCTAAAAAAAGGCAGCTGTCCCCCACTGCGTTAAAGCGGTGGACTGACAGGTGCCTTTGGCCTGGTTATTCTTTTACAAAATCCTTCGTGCTTCTTACTGTATCGATCGGACGGACATAGCTTTCGATCTGGTCCCTTTTCGGCTCAAGGAATGGCGGCAGTGACAGCTTTTCACCAAGTGTTTCATAAGGCTCGTCCCCCATGAACCCAGGTCCATCCGTTGCGAATTCAAATAAAATCTGTGGAGCAACCCGGGAATATAAAGAACCGAAGAAGAAGCGGTCGACCAAACCTGAAGTCTGGAAACCAAAGCCTCTCAAATGCTGATCCCATTCGTCAAGAACAGATTTATCTTCCACACGGAATGCAGCATGGTGGACGGTTCCGTATCCCTGGCGCGCCTGCGGAAGAGATGGATTATATTCCACAACAACCTGTGCACCATTTCCGCCTTCACCCACTTCGAATAAGTGGAAATCTCCTTCTTGAGCGATTTCCTTAAAGTGCAGCACTTTTTCCATCATTTCCTTAAAATAATCAAATTGAGCAACCCTTACAAATAGCGGCCCCAAACCCGTGATTGCATATTCGAGCGGGATTGGCCCGTTTTGCCAAGGTGTTCCTGATGGTACTCCTTTATTGGCTTCATCCGAGATCAATTGGTATTTTTGATCATCGAAATCTGTGAATGACAGAGTCTTCTTGCCGAACTGCTCCTGGATGCCGGAATGGGGAACCTCTAAGCGGTCAAACCGCTTTACCCAATAATCGAGCGCTTCATCTGTCGGAACCCGGAAGGACGTTTTCGATATTTCATCTGTTCCGTGAGAGCCCTTCGGAATACCGGGAAAATCAAAAAATGTCATATCCGTTCCGGGACTTCCTGTATCATCTGCAAAAAATAAGTGATAGGTTTGAATGTCATCCTGATTGACGGTCTTCTTTACTAAACGTATTCCTAATGTATATGTGAAAAACTCATAATTTTTTTCTGCACTGCTGGTGATGGCTGTAACATGGTGAATGCCTTTTAATTGATTCAAGTGTACTTCCTCCCCTTTGTTATCTATCTTAAAATAAAATATCTTTAATTCGAGATAATTTTACTTTATCACGGCATCTTGCTGGTGTCAATATTACCCGGGGTCCTAGAAAAAGGATTTAATAATGTCTTCTTCATGATTGCATTCCTTGCAGATGTATTCGATTTCCAGTGCATCTTCCCTGGCGATGTGAACCGTTTCTTTTCCGCAGACTTCGCAATATCTTTTTTCCGTAGCTTCCTTCATTATTCCATCTCCTGTTCATGTGCCGTTTATCGCAGTCTAACGGGCAGTAAGACCCCCACTTCAAGACTCAGAGGAATTAAAAGAGGATAAGTGGGGGTCAACTGCCCGTAAAGGCCCGATTGGTGAGATACAGTGAAACTTGCCGACGCGCAGGCAGAGGCTTAGTTGAAC
>NZ_NJQY01000029.1:0-64410 GCF_010628845.1 Bacillus sp. 22-7
CCGCCGCTCAGAAGCGACTTTCTTAATATATCACATGCCAACTTCGACGTCAACAACTTTTTTTAAGTTGTTTTTATTGGTGCTTTCCGTCATCAGCGACGTTTATTAATATACCAAGATACCAATAAGAAGTCAACAACCTTTCTGAGTTTTTTTCTTCATACCCCAAAAAAATCACCCCTTCTTTTCATGATGCTGGCGGGAACGCATGTATTTCAGGCAATCTGCTGGCGTAGCCATACGCTGAAATAAGGAAAATAAAATTTTGTATCGTTCCTCCATCGCTCTTTTGACAATGTGGTCGATTCTGTCATCTTTTAAATCAAATAATATTTCGTCCATTTCCCGCTTGATCAGATACTCCATTTCTTTTAGCTCTTTTTGGCTTAAAAGCATTCCCATCATTTTGATTGCCTCCAATACATTTTTCAATTTATTTTTTGTAGTATTTTTCCAATTAAGTTTTTTTATGAATAAATTTTTTTATACATGGAAGAGACAAGTTCAGCATAGGTATGAGACTAGGAAGGTATCGGACGAGGTGAACGATAATGAACTTTTTTTACGTATTGAATGGTAAGTCTTTAAAACAAATTTCACTGGTTGTCATTGCAGCATTTTTCACGGCATGGTTCCTCTTCATGCAGAGTTTTGTCCACTTGCCTGCTTTTTCAGCCAAAGACGGGCCTAAGGCGATATACAAAGGGGAAAAGGATATTGCCCTCACCTTTAATATAGGATGGGGGGATGTTAAAGCAGAGCCCATATTGGATATCCTTAAAAAAGAGAATGTTAAATCTGCGACCTTTTTCCTGGCCGGTTCCTGGGCGGAGCGCCATCCGGATTTAGTTTCAAGGATTGTGAAAGAAGGCTATGAAATCGGAATTCTGGGCTATGGCTATGAAGATTATACAGAGCTTGAAGAGGATAAAATCAGGAGGGACCTTGCAAAGGCGCAGGAGGCATTTAGAAAACTGAATGTTAAAGACATTAAGCTTGTACGCGCCCCAACAGGGCATTTTGATCAGAAAACCTTAAAGGTTGCTGACCGGATGGGTTATACCGTTGTCCATTGGAGCGTCGATTCAAAGGATTGGACGAATCCGGGTGTTGAAAGGATTGCAGAGAATGTATCAAAAGCCAAAAAAGGAGATATTGTACTTTTGCATGCATCTGATTCTGCCAAGCAAACAGCCAAGGCTCTTCCGCTCATTTTAAATGATGTAGATTCCAAGGGGCTCAGCTTTGTTTCCGTCTCAGAAATGATTGCGAATGCCGAGACAAAGACAAATGAAATTAAATAAAACAAAAGCCATCCGTTATTTGGATGGCTTTTTAGCTATATGGCTTCTTTGCTTTTGAGAATCTTCATTCAGCTTATGAAGAATAAGCAGCTGATAGGTGTTGCAGACTAATAACGGGATCAGCATTAGATATAGCCAGCTTTCTTCGTTTACCCTTAGCACCGGCACCCACTCGATGGCGGTTACGACCACCATGAAGAAGACTGCAGGAATAAAGGCATGCTGGTTGGTCTGTTTGGTTTTAATTGCTGCGACCACAAGAGCGACTATAAGAAGGAATGCTGCAACGCCAACATACGGAAGCATGCTGTCTCCCGCACCGGCAAAAGCCTTATAGCGGAAATAAACCAAGTCAAATAAAGCAAATAAAATAAGGACAATTTGAATAGGATTCCATAATCCTTTGAAAATCCCCAATCCAAAGCGGTGTACTGTCAAATAAGCAAAAAAGCCCATTTGGCTAATAATACTGAAGATTAATCCTACACCGATAAGCCAGAACAATACCGACAGAATCTCCAGGAAATCGAAGTCAGTAAAAATAGGCGCAAATTCATCCCAGCGCACAATAAACCCGACAACTCCCGTCGTTATTCCTCCGACTAAAAGAGTTGTTATAAAAAGCTTTACCCAATTACGGCTAGTCAATTTATTTTTCCCCCATAATAAATAAATTCATTCTTATTGATTGTACCAACCAAAGTTTGAAAAATCTAGGCATTGTATTTCCAGCGCATAATATTTGCTGAAAATCTTCATTCTAAAGGTAAGGACACCTCTGAAAGGAGCTTCACCATGAAAAAAACATTCCGTTTGCTCCTTCCATTAGCGCTAGTGTTTTTCGTATCAGGCTGCGGCCAAGGGGAATCGGGCGCCGGCCAAATGGATTATGAGCAAACTAAAAAAATGGTTGTAGATATATTAAAGACAGATGAAGGAAAAAAAGCACTCGAAGAATTGATGGCTGATGAAAAAATGCAGCAAAAGATGGTCATGGACCAAAAGGTTGTAAGTGAGACCATTGAAAAGACCTTAACTTCCGATAAAGGCACAGAGTTTTGGAAGAAGTCCTTTGACGATCCAAAGTTTGCCGAAAGCATGGCAAAAAGTATGCAAAAGGAAAATGAGCAGCTTTTAAAAGACCTTATGAAAGACCCTGAATACCGGGGAATGATGATAGAAGTACTTAAAGATCCCGAGCTTGAAAAAGAAGTTACAGATGTCCTTAAAAGCAAGGAATATCGGGAGCACATTCAGAAAGTAATGACTGAGACATTTGAAAGCCCGCTCTTTAAAGCCAAAATTCAGGACATTCTTCTGAAAGCAGCAGCGGAAACGAAAAGCGGCGGTGAGCAGGGCGGACAAGAAAGCGGGGGTGAAGGCGGCGGCCAGGGTGAAGACCAAGGCGGCGGCGGTGGCGGCCAGGGCGGCGGAGCATAACCCCTATAAGAAGAAAACCTCTTCCATTTTGGAAGAGGCTTTTTTCATTATTTGCTTTCAATTGTTTGGATAACTTTACGGGCAATATCCGTATAGATTTGACCAAGCTTATGGTCTTTATCATAAATGGACGGAGCAAAATCTTCCTCATTCCAGTCAGGCTGCTGTAGAGGAAGCTGGCCCAGCACTTCTGTCCGCAGTTCATCAGCTAGCTTTTCACCGCCGCCTTGGCCAAATACGTGCTCTCTTTCTCCAGTCAATTGACTTTCGAAGTAGGCCATGTTCTCGATAACACCCAGGATTTCATGCTCTGTTCG
This sequence comes from Bacillus sp. 22-7, assembly GCF_010628845.1. NCBI lineage: Bacteria > Bacillati > Bacillota > Bacilli > Caryophanales > Bacillaceae > Bacillus > Bacillus sp. 22-7. Next base: position 3,062 of record NZ_NJQY01000029.1, read on the forward strand.
AAGTGCCATTGCACCAGCTCTGGCAGCAACAAATGCGGCGGTAGGATGCGGAGTTGTCACAACAATTTCCTTGCAGGAAGGAAGCATAGTGTGCACATCCAGGGCAACATCTCCTGTTCCCGGAGGCAAATCAAGAAGAAGGTAGTCTAATTCACCCCACTCAACTTCATTGAAGAAGCTGTTCAGCATTTTGCCAAGCATTGGCCCTCTCCAGATAATCGGCGCATTATCTTCCACAAAGAATCCCATTGAAATCACTTTAACACCAAAACGTTCAACCGGCAGAATTCGTTCTCCCCTGACCACAGGGCGCTTTGTAATGCCCATCATATCCGGAACGCTGAATCCATAAATGTCAGCATCGATCAGTCCAACTTTTTTGCCCAGCCTTGCCAGGGATACAGCCAGGTTGACCGAAACAGTGGATTTGCCGACTCCGCCTTTTCCGCTGGCAATGGCAATGAATTCCGTCTTATTACCAGGAGAAAGCAGGCCTTTGTCCTCTTCCGCCGCTGCCTCTCTATATTGTGAAAGCACTTCATCCGGAAGCTCGCTGAAGCGGATGCCGACGGTCGCCGCCCCTGCTTCTTTTAAAAGATTGACGACTTCCGTCTGAAGCTGAAGCTGTTCAGCTGTACCTGTCTTGGCAACTTGAATCTTAACGCTGACATGATTCTTTTCTTCCTTGATTTTAATTTCTTCAATGGCGTTAAGTTCGCCCAATGTTCTATGTATAAATGGTTCCTTCAAGCCGCTCAAAGCTTCTCTGACTTTCTGTTCAGTTAACATACATTGCACCCGCCTTTTGAATTCGTTTCCATTTCAGTATAACATATTGAAAATTCTTTACAGTTAATTGTATCACACCGGAAAAATATTCAAAAAAGAAAAGGCACTTTCTCAGCACCTTTTCATTCCCATGTTTCAGTCAATTCTTTTTCATTGGTATAGTAGCGCATAATTCCATTATAGATGGAGGCAGCGATTTTATCCTGATATTCATCCGTTTTCAGGTTTGCCCGTTCCCCCGGGTTTGATAAGAATCCCACTTCTACTAAGACACCCGGCTTTTTGGCGTATTTTAAGATGAATACATTGTTTAAAGGCTTGGAATTTCGCTTCGTATTTTCCAGGTTGCGGCGGAGTTCATCCTGTATGAATTTCGCAGCTTTGGCATTTTCCTTTATCCCGGGCGCATAGAAAGTCTGCGCACCGCTCCATCGGGGAGAGGGAATCGAATTTAAGTGGATGCTGACATAAAAATCAGAATTAGACGTATTTATCATTTCAAGCCGTTTCTTCAGGTCTTCTACTTTTCTCCGGCTGTATCCCCTCGTTCCCTCTGGTGCGAGGTCCCTGTCGTCCTCCCTCGTCATGAGCACAAGCGCTCCCTGCTCCTGGAGGTAATCCCTTACTTTTAATGATACTTCCAGCGCAATATCTTTCTCGAGTGCCCCTTCGTCACCTGCCCCGCCATCCGGGCCGCCATGTCCGGGATCAAGCAAGATGATCTTACCGGTTAAAGGCAGATTCCACGATTCCCAGGAATCATCATCCGTAAAGTCATATTGCAAAATAAGAAAAAGGACGATAAGCCCGATCGCAAACCCGCCTATTTTTAATTTCTTCTTCATACGCCCTAATCAGTCCCCTCCTGCTTATCCTCATTTCAATATATGGGACAAGGCGGAGATCTAGAACTTCGATCAGGACAGCAGTCTGATCAAAATCACTTTTCAGTGGAGACGCAATTTATGCCTTCTCTCCCCTTTATTGAATCCTTCCGACCACCAGCTGTTTACGTATTGCTCGCACATATAATAAAGGGATTCACTCATAACAGCTTCCGAACCATGACCCCAATATAGGAAAAAGTTATATAGTGTATCCACTAAATGCTTATACTCTTTTTCACATCTATAACGGACCTGATCCAGCGATTCGCCATATCGCCCAAAACGGCTGTAGTTTGCCCCCAGCAAATAGGCTTCAATCGCTACATCATAGCAAGCCTCCTCAATTCCGGCATTCATCATCAGACCGGAGACAAATCTGGAAGAACCAAAAAATTGCTGTACTTTTTCTTTTAAGGCTTTTATCGAAATTTCCCGAAGGACTGATTTTTCATATTTGATCTGTTTTTCTCTTTTTTTCTCTTTGAACGTCGTTATGACAGTCACGTTTCTCACCCCTTGTAGATAGTCTTTATCTGCAGCGGGAGAGAAATGCAAAAAGCAGCCGCAATTGGGCTGCCAATTTTTTATCAGAAAAGCGGAAGGCGCCCGCTTATAAAGGAACGCAGACTAAAACCGCCACGTCCTTCCAAAAGCTGCCGCTTTTGGTCGTGCGATGTTTATACTAACGAAGCCTTCCTTGTCCTGCGGGCCTCAAGCATAAGACAAGCCGGCTGAAAGGTTGTTCTTTACCTTTTAGACGGATTGAACGAAATGTGAAGGCGACTGCCCAGGGACGACTAGCATAAGACGGTCCCTGTAAGATGGTGTTCTTTCCTTCTGGAAGGGAATGCCTTAGACCCGAGAGCCAATGGCGCCTGGAGCTAGACAGTTATCTAACTTCAGGATTAATTCTATTTTTTAGAAAAGCACCAGCCGGAGCTGATGCTTTTTAAAAAAACTTATCGAATCTGCCCATTTCCGGACATGAGATATTTGCGTGTTGTTAATGCAGGCAGACCCATCGGTCCTCTCGCATGGAGTTTTTGTGTGGAAATGCCGATTTCCGCTCCAAAGCCAAGAGCGCCTCCATCCGTGAATCTCGTGGACGCATTATGATACAGCGCCGCAGCATCTGTCAGCTGCATGAACTTTTTGGCTGTTACCCCATTTTCGGTAATAATCGCCTCAGAATGCTTGGTGCCGTATTGATCAATATGATCGATGGCCTCTTCAAGACTATTCACTATTTTCACAGCTAAGTCCAGGCTTAAATATTCATTCGCCCAATCACTCTCTCCCGCTGACATAACATCAGGCAATACAGCTGCTGCAGCCTCATCACCATGTACAGTAATCCCGTGCTTCTTCAGAGCTTCTGCAAGCAATTCTTTATGCTGATCCAGCCATGCTTCATGAACAATCAGCGTTTCTGCTGCATTACAGACTGCGGGACGGTCAGTTTTGGCATTAATGAGGATATTGATCGCTCTTTCCGGATCTGCTTCTTTATCAACATAGATATGGCAGTTTCCAACTCCTGTTTCGAGTACAGGCACCGTCGCATTCTCAACTACAGCTTTAATGAGGGATGCGCCGCCTCTCGGAATTAAGACATCAATATGCTCTTTCATGGTGAACAGCTGCTTTGTCGCTCCTCTGTCTGCAGTGGCAATGAATTGGACAGCATCTTTAGGTATCTTTGTTTTTTCAAGAGCTTCATGAATAATATCGACGATAGCCTGATTCGAATTCAGTGCTGATGACCCGCCTTTTAAGACAATGGCATTTCCTGATTTCAGCGCAAGACCAGCCGCATCGGCAGTTACATTAGGTCTTGCTTCATAAATCATGCCGATGACACCAAGCGGAACACGGACCTCTTCCACCTTCAGCCCATTATCCAAAGTCCAGCCCGACATAACATCTCCAATCGGGTCGGGAAGTTCAGCTACCTGGCGAAGGCCGTCTGCAAATTCATAAACCCGCTCCTTCGATAATGACAGGCGATCCATATATGCCTCTTCGAATCCTTTCTCCCTGCCATTTTCAAGATCGGCCCTATTAGCTGCAAGTATCGATTCATATCCGGTTTCCAACGCCTCTGCAACTATATAGAGTGCTTCGTTCTTTTCTTCCGTTGTTAAAACACTTAACGTTTTGGCAGCCCTTTTTGCCTTTATTGCCTGTTCTTCTACATTATTTATCTTTACTGCTGATGCAGTAGTCATTGAATCCCTCCTAAAAAGTTTAAACAAGTGCCGGCAGCTTAAAGTCGCGTGAGCATACAAACGTTTCCTGAGCGATGGCCGGTTCAAGCTCTTCATCTGCTGTATGGGCGCTTAACTGATCGTTTGAATAGTTAATGCGGCCGAGGCCGATTTCTTTTCCCTCTTCATCCAAAATGCGGACGACCGCTCCATCCTTAAACCGCCCTTTGACTTCCTGAATATCAGAGCGGTAAAGATTTTCCTGATGATCCACAATGGCTTCTATCCCATGGGAATTAATGGTCACCTTTCCTTCAGGACCTGAGTGGAACGCAATCCACTGCTTTTCATTATCCAGATTAAATGCATCCGGCTCCGGCGTGAAGTAGGTGCCTCTCGCTCTGTTTTCCACAGCTTCCATTAAAATATTTTCCGTTCCTGCTTTTCCTAAAAAGGAGTCTATCCCTGCAGCCATTGCAATTTTCACAGCCTGAATTTTTGACTTCATGCCGCCTGTTCCTACAGTACTGCCAGATCCTCCTGCAGCCGCTTCGATTTCAGGTGTAATGCTGTGAACCCTCTCCAGAAGTGTCGCATGAGGATTATCATTCGGGTTGCTGTCATAGAGGCCGTCAATGTCAGATAAAATAATCAGTAAATCTGCATCAATCAGACCAGCCACTTTTGCAGCCAGAGTATCATTGTCTCCGAAGCGCAGGCGATCGACTGTAACCGTGTCATTTTCATTTATGATCGGGATGATGCCTCGCTCCAGCAGCACATTCATGGTGTTATGCATATTGCCATAGCGATTTTCATCAGAGAAATCGCTTCTGGTAATCAAGATTTGTGAAGCTACGTAGCCATGAGATAAAAAGAGTTCTGAGTAAGATTCCATTAATAGCCCCTGGCCAATTGAAGCTGCAGCCTGTTTTTCCGGAAGGGAAGAAGGCCGGTCAAGACAGCCAAGCTTCCTATATCCTGCTGCAACAGCACCTGATGACACAACTGCTGTTTCATAGCCGGCATCCTTCAGCTCGACAATTTGCTCAGCAAACTTTTCAAGCTTTCTGCGGCTGATCTCCCCGTGCATGCTTGTTAATGAGCTGCTTCCAATCTTAATAACAACTCTTTTTATCTGCTTTTCTTTCATCAACATCCAATACCTCCTGTGAACTTGTAAATCCATTTCCCTTAGGAAGTGACAAGAGCACCTTCCAACTCTTCACTGATCTCCTTCGAACGTTTGGCGGCATGCTCAACTGCCTGTGTGATGGCTTCGCCCCCGTTGTATCTCCTTAATGCTTCCAGTCCTGAGGCGGTCGTGCCATTAGGAGATGTCACTTTCTCTCTTAGAGAAGTTGGCGTTTCTTCCTTTTCAAGCACCATCTTAGCTGCTCCAAATATCGTCTGGGCAACAATTTTGCGGACAGTCTCTTCATCCATTCCTTTTTGCACCCCTACCCGCTCCATATTTTCCATCAGATAATAGAAGTAAGCAGGACCGCTTCCGGCTAATCCTGTAAAAACATCCATCTGGTCTTCATCGATGGTATACACTTCACCCATGCATTCCAGTAATTCCTTTACCATTTCCACATTGGCCATGCTCGTATTCTTGCCTGCCACGACAGCCGTCGCAGATTCCTGAATCATGCTAGAAGTATTCGGCATCACACGCACTACCTGCTGTCCCGGATTTAAATGCTCTTCCATGAACTCTGTCGTAATGCCTGCCAAAACAGAGAGAATGACCTGGCCGGGATATAATTTGTCTTTAATGGAACGAAGAGCTTCTTCTGCTCCTTTTGGCTTCATGGCTAAAATAAATAAATCAATTTCCTCAAATGGAAGTTCGTTTTGCGGTATGGCACATACACCATACTGATCTTGAATCTCTTCCAGTCTGTCTGCATTGCTCCTGTTCGTTACAAAAACCCGATCAGGTGACATTTTTTCAGCTGTAATGACTCCTGAGATCATAGATTCCGCCATTGACCCTGCCCCTAAAAATGCAATTGTTTTATTGGCTAACATGGACATCCTCCTTCAGATGAAAAACTGTTCGTATATCCGTTCGTATTTTATCAACGTTATCTATCGTAACATGCTCAAATACAGATTCAAGGGTATTAGGGAAAGACGGGAGGATAAGGGCGAGATAGTGAATGAAAACGCTAACATATACGGTCTAAGCTCCGCTGAGGCTCTCTCATCGTAAATAATCCTCTCTCAGCCCGATATTTGCAATAATATAATTTCCAATTTTTCAACGCTGCCGAAATAAAGCCTCAGCTTGCTGGGTGGGCTGCAGAGAATAAAGGGAGCAGAGGTTAAATAAAATAAGAAAAAAGCTCCCAGCCAAAATGGCTGAGAGCTTTGGTAAGCAATAATTAACGCTTTGAGAACTGAGGAGCACGACGAGCACCTTTAAGACCGTATTTCTTACGCTCTTTCATACGTGCGTCACGAGTTAATAGTCCTGCGCGCTTTAATGTTGGACGGAATTCAGGATCAGCTTGAAGCAATGCACGAGCGATGCCGTGGCGGATTGCGCCAGCTTGACCAGTGTATCCACCGCCGTTTACATTTACAAGAATGTCATAGCTGTTAACTGTTTCAGTAGCTACAAGCGGCTGTTTTACAACTTCACGTAAAGCTGCAAAAGGAATGTATTCTGTGATTTCACGACCATTGATGATGATTTTACCGTCGCCTGGAACTAAACGAACACGTGCAACGGAGCTCTTACGACGACCAGTACCAATATATTGAACCTGTGCCAAGTTAATAACCTCCCTAAAAATTATCCACGAAGTTCGTAAACTTCAGGTTGTTGTGCTTGGTGCTTATGTTCGCTACCAGCATATACGTGTAATTTCTTGAACATTTGACGGCCAAGAGAGTTCTTTGGAAGCATGCCTTTGATAGCAAGCTCAAGCATTCTCTCAGGGTAGTTTGTACGCATTTCAAGAGCAGTTCTTGTTTTTAAACCGCCTGGGTGCATGCTGTGACGGTAGTAGATCTTGTCAGTAAGCTTTTTCCCAGTAAGTTCGATTTTTGAAGCGTTGATAAGAATTACATGATCACCAGTATCAACATGTGGTGTATAAGTTGGTTTATGTTTACCACGTAGGATTGACGCTACTTCACTAGCAAGACGACCAAGAGTTTTGCCTTCAGCATCAATCACGTACCATTTACGTTCGATATTGTTTGCATTCGCCATAAACGTTGTACGCATCAGTTTCCCTCCTAATAATTCCATTCATAATCAATTTTTTGGTTTATCTATTCGACACAATAAGTTCCGGGGCTTATCGTGGTTTTAATAATAATACCATATGCTATAATATAACTTTGACAGTCTATTGTCAAGCGAATGTTACACCTGGTTTAGTTGTTTTAAAATCTTTTTTAATTTGCGTTTGGCTTTACAACGCGCCCTCGCGGTTCCTCATTAGGTTTTTCCAAATTTTTTATAAGATTTTTCTTTATCAATACTATTAGCCTTATGAATGGAGTCCGTTGATTTCCGCTGCGGACACTTGCTTTCCACGGGGAGTAATGAGAGCCTCCTCGGCTTCGCCTGCGGGGTCTCTCACTTTTCTCACTTCCCGTAGGAGTCAAGTGCCCTCCGCTCCAATCAACTCTGTATAAAAACCAAAATACCACCTTCACCAGCAAATAATCTTAATAAAAAACTTCCCACAAATATAAACCCTGGGGAGGAGCTGTTTTTCCTGCAGCTGATCTGTTTTTTTCCTTAAGGACAGCTGGCATGGATTCGGGGTCTCTTTCCCCTGAGCCGACTTCCAGAAGGGTGCCTGTCAGGATCCGGACCATATTATATAAAAATCCAGTGCCTCTAAATCGGAAGATGATCATGTTCCCTTCTTCAAGAACATCTATCTCCTGGAGTTCCCTGACTTTATCCTCCACTTCCGTCTTGGCGGAGCAGAAGCTTGTGAAATCATGTGTCCCTATTAAACCCGCTGCCGCCTGTCTGATCGCATCCTTATTTATTGGGTACGGGTACTGATAGGCATATTGGCGTTTAAACGGGTCCCTCCTGGAGGATCGGTGCACGAAGTACCGATATTCCTTCCCTTTTGCATCAAAACGGACATGAAAGTCATCTGACACTGTCTCGGTCCCGATGATTGCCACATCATCCGGCAGCAGGGAATTAAGGGCGATTTCCCATTTTTCAATCGGAATATTCAAAGGGGAATCGAAATGAATCACCTGGCCCCTTGCATGGACACCTGCATCGGTTCTGCCTGAGGCAGTCACCCTGATGTCTTTTCCTTTATGAATCTTCTTTAAGGCCCGTTCCAGCTCTCCCTGCACCGTCCGCTTGCCAGGCTGCACCTGATAGCCTGCAAAAAGGGTGCCGTCATACGTCACAATACATTTAAATCTTTGCATAAGGTCACCCCATTACGTTCTCAGCAGGATTAACAACAGAGCCAGGGCTGCAAGCATGGCGAGCATTGCCGTATCCTTCAGGCCCCAGCTAAGCTGCCTGTATTTCGTTCTGCCTTCCCCGCCTCTATAGCCGCGTGACTCCATCGCCACAGCAAGCTCTTCAGCCCGCTTGAACGAGCTGACAAACAAAGGAATTAAAAGAGGTATAATGGCTTTAACACGTTCTTTTATCGGCCCGCTTGTAAAATCGGCTCCCCTGGCTGTCTGGGCCTTCATGATTTTATCGGTTTCCTGCATGAGTGTCGGAATGAAGCGGAGAGAAATCGACATCATCAAAGCCAGTTCGTGCACTGGAAACTTCACTTTATTTAATGGATTGAGCAGACTTTCCAGACCATCCGTAATTTCAATCGGAGTTGTGGTTAAAGTCAGAATAGAAGTCATCAGAATGAGCAGGAAGAAGCGCAATGAGATGAAAATCCCCTGTCTCAAACCTTCCTCATAGATTGTAATCCATCCAAACCGGAAGAGAACTTCACCCTCTTTTGTCAAAAACAAATGGAGGAATAAAGTGAAAATAACAAGCAGAAGGACCGGCTTCAATCCTGTATAGATAAACCGGATCGGAACCTTCGATAAAGCAATCATAAGAAAGGTATAAACCGTCAGAAGACCGTATGTCAGCAAATTATTTGCCAGAAAGACGATGCACACGAATAAGAAAATAAGGACAAGCTTTGAACGGGGATCCATCCTATGGATGACAGACTCGGCCGGAACATAGCGCCCAAAAATCATTTTGTCCATCATGTAGCTGTCCCCCTTTTCATCACAGCAGCAATCTCATCCGTCAGCTCATCCATTGTCAGACACGTCCTAGAAAGACGGACGTTAAGTGATTTTTCCATTTTCAGCTGAAAGCGGACAACCTCCGGAACATCGAGTCCAAGCTTAAGCAAGCCTTCCGGAGATGAAAAAATTTCTTCCGGTGTTCCCTTTTTGTAGACTTCGCCGTTGTGCATGATGACAATCTGATCAGCATAGCGGGAAGCATCCTCCATGCTATGTGTCACAAGCACCGTCGAGAGCCCCCTTGTCCCATGCAGACTGTAGAACATATCCATGATTTCCTTTCGGCCCCGCGGATCGAGTCCTGCAGTAGGCTCATCCAGGACAATGACATCAGGCTCCATTGCCAGCACTCCGGCTATGGCTACCCGTCTCATTTGGCCGCCTGACAGGTCAAATGGGGACTTGCTTAAAATTTCTTCCGGCAGGCCCACCTGTCCTATAGCTGCTCGCGCTCTTTTTTTGGCTTCCTCTTCTGTAACTCCGAAGTTCATTGGACCAAAGCAAATATCTTTCTCGACCGTTTCCTCAAACAGCTGATGCTCAGGAAATTGAAATACGATTCCGACTCTTTGCCGGATTTCTTTCAGGTTTTTTTGTTTCTTTTCCGGGTTGATCATCCGGTTTCCAATCACCACCTGGCCTTCTGTCGGCTTAAGCAGGGCATTTAAATGCTGCAGGACAGTCGACTTGCCTGATCCGGTATGACCGATGATCGCTAGAAACGTGCCAGATGGAATATCGATGGAGACATCCTTTATTGCAAGACGCTCAAATGGCGTATTAATCTGATAACGGTATTCTACATTTTGGAGTGAGATGTCCATAATTCTTCCACCAACTCTTCTTCAGATAGATAATGTCTAGATAACGGCAATCCTTTTTCTCTTAATACCTTGCTAAGTTTCACAGGAAAAGGAATATCTAACCCCAGCTTTACAAGCTCCTCATCCATTTGAAAAATTTCCTCAGGCGTGCCTTCCCGATATAGCTGGCCTTTGTTCATGACTATGATGCGGTCAGCCTTTGCTGCCTCCTCCAGGTCATGAGTGATGGAGATGACGGTCATCTGATAATCCCGCTTGAGCTCTCTGACAGTTTCAAGTACCTCTTCACGCCCTCTTGGGTCCAGCATGGATGTTGACTCATCGAGAATAATAATATCCGGCCTTAAGGCAATGACACCGGCAATGGCCACCCTTTGTTTCTGTCCTCCGGAAAGATGGTGCGGCTCTTGATTAAGAAATGATGTCATTTTGACCTTCTCCAGTGATTCTGTAACACGCTGAACCATGTCATTTCTTTCAATACCATGGTTTTCTAAACCAAAAGCCACATCATCCCGTACGGTCGTTCCAACAAACTGGTTATCCGGATTTTGAAAAACCATGCCAATCTTCTTTCTTACTTCCCATACCGTCTCTTCACTCAATGAAATTCCGCCTACTGTAATGCTGCCTTCCAGAGGAAAGTGCAGGCCATTAAGCAATTTGGCAAGTGTAGATTTTCCGGAACCATTATGCCCGACTATTGCGAGCCATTCTCCTTTATATATATTAAAAGAGACATTGTCCAGAGCATATGCAGCTTCTGCATCGTACTTAAACGAAACATTTTTTAATTCTACCAGCGGCTCGGTCATTTGAAGTCCTCCTCTCAGCTCTGCTTCTCTATTTCAGCTCTGCTCTAATAATGAAAAAACCCGCCATTGTTGGCGAGCTTTAAATAGTTCGATAATAGGTTATGTTACCGGATAGCAAGCGTTGAATGATACCATTCTCCCACACTTGTAATACACAAGAAATCTGGATTTCTGCTATCTAAGCTTATTGGATGCCTATTATGCCTCCCTATTAAAAGCTCATACTGACGCAGTATGGTGGTTGGTTCTTGCTATTGTATAAATGTTCAGAGACACTCGATTTCCTTATGGTTTATGAACATACTGAATTTAAAAAAGCCTGCACCTCTTTCCGTCAGGCAGTAAACTGCCGGGCGCATTTCTTCTTTCCGGAAGAGGTGCATGAGCTAGACGAGTCAATGTACCAGGCAATGGGGAATCTATTGTTCATCCATTCCTGTTTACTAGCTGTACATGCTCATCGTAACGCTCGTTTTTGGCCTGATTTCGGCGTTCCTTACAAATTAAGGAAACAGCCATTTTTATAGAAAAAGGGCAAAGAACAAGTTCTATGAAACCGTCCCGCGCCCTTTCCTTAAAAAATTATACTAACTCGATGATTACCATTGGCGCACCGTCTCCACGACGAGGTCCAAGTTTCATAATACGAGTGTATCCGCCTTGGCGCTCTTCATAACGAGTTGCGATGTCGCTGAATAATTTTTGAACTGCATCCTGGTCAGTTTCAGCGTTAGCTACCTCGTTGCGAACAAATGCAGCTGCTTGACGGCGTGCATGCAAGTCGCCGCGCTTTCCAAGAGTGATCATTTTCTCAACAACTGAACGAAGTTCTTTCGCACGAGCTTCAGTTGTTTCGATGCGCTCATTGATGATTAGATCTGTTGCTAAGTCACGCAGCATAGCTTTACGTTGTGAGCTAGTGCGTCCTAACTTTCTGTATCCCATGAAAGTTTCCCTCCTTTGTTGAAGTCATTCAATCTGCTGAAAGCAAACATGCAGATAATCAATTAATCTTCATTAATCAATCGTCTTTGCGTAAGCCCAGTCCAAGATCTTCTAATTTATGTTTTACTTCCTCAAGTGACTTTCTGCCAAGGTTACGGACCTTCATCATATCCTCTTCAGTCTTATTGGCTAATTCCTGAACAGTATTGATGCCAGCGCGCTTTAAGCAGTTGTAAGAACGGACAGACAAGTCGAGTTCTTCAATTGTCATCTCAAGTACTTTCTCTTTTTGGTCTTCTTCTTTTTCAACCATGATTTCGGCATTTTGAGCTTCGTCAGTTAAACCGACAAAGATATTCAAATGCTCAGTTAAGATCTTCGCTCCAAGTGCAACCGCATCTTGAGGACCTGTACTGCCGTCAGTCCAAACATCGAATGTTAACTTATCAAAGTTAGTCATTTGACCCACACGTGTATTCTCTACCTGGTAAGAAATACGAGATACTGGAGTGTAGATGGAATCGATCGGAATCACACCGATTGGCTGATCTTCTCTCTTGTTTTGGTCAGCTGGTGTATAGCCTCGTCCGCGTCTTGCAGTTAAACGCATGCGCAGGTGGGCATTCGAACCAAGAGTAGCAATATGAAGATCCGGATTTAGGATTTCAACATCGCTGTCATGTGTTACGTCAGCTGCCTTCACTACACCCTCACCCTGAACATCGATTTCCAATGTTTTTTCTTCATCAGAGTAGATTTTAAGTGCTAGTTTTTTAATGTTTAAAATGATAGATGTTACATCTTCTACGACGCCTTCAATTGTTGAGAACTCATGAAGTACCCCATCAATTTGGATCGATGTGACAGCGGCACCTGGGAGTGAGGATAAAAGGATACGACGTAAGGAGTTACCCAAAGTTGTACCATACCCACGCTCAAGTGGCTCGACGACGAACTTGCCGTACTTGGCATCATCGTTGATCTCAACCGTTTCGATTTTTGGTTTTTCTATTTCGATCATCAAAATATACCCTCCTTCAAAACGTCGAAACCCCGGCTAGCAATCTCTAACCGAAATTCCCCCATGTATACGTTCCCGTTTTGTGCACAACAACTGGAATAATTATTCTGTATAACTAAAAAATTAGTATCATATCCCATTATAGACAAGGATACAAATTCTATACAGAAAAATTATACACGGCGGCGTTTAGGCGGACGACATCCGTTATGAGGAACTGGAGTTACGTCTCTGATAGCAGTAACTTCTAGACCAGCAGCTTGAAGAGCACGGATTGCAGCTTCACGTCCTGCACCAGGTCCTTTAACAGTTACTTCAAGGGATTTCATACCGTGTTCCTGAGAAGTTTTAGCTGCAGTTTCAGCTGCCATTTGTGCTGCGAATGGAGTAGATTTACGAGAACCTCTGAATCCAAGAGCTCCAGCACTTGACCATGAAATAGCATTTCCATGAACATCAGTGATAGTTACGATTGTGTTGTTGAAAGTAGAACGGATATGTGCAATACCCTGTTCAATATTCTTTTTCACACGACGCTTACGTGTATTAGTTTTACGAGCCATTTAAAGTTACCTCCTTTACCGATTATTTCTTCTTGTTCGCTACAGTCTTACGAGGACCTTTGCGTGTACGAGCGTTGTTTTTAGTGTTTTGTCCGCGAACCGGTAAACCACGGCGATGACGTAGACCGCGATAGCTTCCGATCTCCATAAGACGTTTGATGTTTAGTGAAACCTCACGGCGAAGGTCACCTTCAACTTTCAATTTGTCGATGATGTCACGGATTTTGTTAAGTTCATCTTCTGTAAGATCACGAACACGAGTGTCTTCAGAAACACCAGCTTCAGCCAAAACCTTCTGAGCTGTAGATTTACCAATACCAAAGATATAAGTTAATGAGATTACTACACGTTTTTCACGTGGAACATCTACACCAGCAATACGTGCCATTGTATAAGCGCACCTCCTTCGAATTAACCTTGTTTTTGTTTATGTTTAGGGTTTTCACAGATAACCATTACTTTTCCACGTCTGCGGATAACTTTACACTTTTCGCAGATTGGTTTAACTGATGGTCTTACTTTCATTATCCTAACCTCCTTAATAGTACGGAGTGCAATGATTATTTAAAACGATATGTGATTCTACCGCGTGTTAAATCATATGGAGATAGCTCAACTGTTACTTTATCTCCAGGTAAAATGCGGATGAAGTGCATGCGGATCTTACCGGATACATGAGCTAGCACTGTATGACCATTTTCTAATTCTACCTTAAACATTGCATTTGGCAAAGTATCAACAACTGTGCCTTCTATTTCGATTACATCGTCTTTCGCCATTGAACTTTATTCTCCCTTCTTCATGTCATATACGAATTCATTTACATACTTTGCAAGCGCAAAGCGCAACTTTCCGTTTGTTACACGGCCGGTCTCCTGGAGACTGGTCTGAACTTCTGGAGAGATATAATTAAGCAATTGCAGATGCTGAACGTTCTTTTTCTTCGGGCGGTCGAATTTCTTCCTGCCGCCGTCAGCAAGCATAACATACCTTTCATCCAACAACCTTATAATTATAGCATATTGACCAGCATCGCTTCCACTTTTGATCAAAACAATTTGACCATGCTGCGGATTCGCATCAGAACCAACCAATGGAATCACCTGCACCTTAGGCTTTTGTCAGTATTTCATAACCGGATTCAGTGATCGCTATTGTATGCTCATAATGTGCACACCTTTTACCGTCAACCGTTACAACTGTCCAGTTATCGGTTAAGGTTTTAACATAACGACTTCCTGCATTCACCATAGGTTCAATAGCAAGTACCATTCCCGGCTTTAAGCGCGGCCCTCTGTTAGGGGGTCCATAATGAGGAATTTGAGGATCCTCATGTAAGTCTTGCCCTACACCATGGCCGACATACTCGCGTACAATGGAAAAGCCATTAGATTCCGCATACGTTTGGATAGCATGGGAGATGTTCGACAAGCGCTCACCTGGTTTTGCTTCTTCAAGGCCCTTATATAATGATTCCTCTGTCACATCCATCAGACGCCCGGATTCCTCATCAATTTGGCCAACAGCATAAGTCCAGGCTGAGTCACCATGATAACCGTTATATTTAGCACCGATATCAATGCTGATTATATCACCGTCATTTAAAACTCGACCACCAGGAATGCCATGAACAAGTTCATCGTTAACTGAAGCACAGATGCTGCCGCGGAAACCATTGTACCCTTTGAATGATGGAATCGCATCGTGTTTACGGATAAACCGGTCAGCAATAACATCCAGTTCGCGGGTTGTGATTCCGGGTGCAATATGTTTTTTCAGTTCCTGATGTGTAAGTGCTACGATTCTGCCGGCCTCACGCATTATTTCAAGCTCACGCGGGGTTTTGCAAATGATCATTGTAAGCCCCCGAGCAATGCATCAAGATCAGAAAATACTTTATTAATATCCTGCTGACCATCAATATTGCGCAGATAACCTTTCGTTTCGTAGAAATCAAGCAACGGTTTGGTTTGTTTAATATTAACGTCAAGTCTATTCTGAACAGTCGCTTCATTATCATCAGCACGCTGATACAGCTCACCGCCGCAGCGATCACACACTCCGTCTTTCGCTGGCGGATTGAAAACTAAATGATAAGTTGCTCCGCAGTCTTTACAGATGCGGCGTCCAGTAAGACGTTCCATTAGAATACTCTGATCAACATCAATATTAATAACATAATTAATTTTCTTGTTCAAATCAGAAAGGATGTTTTCAAGGGCGTCTGCTTGGGCAACCGTTCTTGGGAAGCCATCCAGCAAAAAGCCTTTTTCGCAATCATCCTTGCTTAATCGTTCACGTACAATGCCGATTGTTACCTCATCAGGAACAAGCTCGCCTTTATCCATGAATGATTTTGCTTTAAGGCCTAGGTCCGTTTCGTCTTTAATAGCCGCACGGAACATATCTCCGGTAGAAATATGAGGGATGCCGTATTTTTGGACGATCTTCTCGGCTTGTGTACCTTTACCGGCACCAGGGAGCCCCATTAAAACTAAATTCACGTCAATTTCCCCCTAGTCTCTAAATGGTATAAGGGAACATGCGTCCCCTACAACCAAATTATTTAATGAAACCTTTATAATGACGTTTAACCAGCTGTGCTTCAAGCTGCTTCATCGTTTCCAGTGCAACACCGACAACGATCAGCAGGCTTGTGCCTCCAATTTGCGCAGATTCAGGCAATCCGGCGATATTGATGAAGAATACTGGCAGGATTGAAATCACTGTCAGGAATAGCGCACCAACAAAAGTTAAACGGTATAAGACGCGAGTCAAATATTCCTGCGTGTTATTTCCTGGACGGATGCCCGGGATATAACCGCCCTGCTTCTTCAGGTTTTCCGCAACTTGTTCCGGGTTCACCTGAATGAAAGCATAGAAATAAGTAAAAGCAATGATTAATGCACTATAGATGACCATTCCGATTGGAGACGTATAGTCAAATATTCTTTGAATCCACAGGGTAACATCATTCTGCTCAAAGAAACCGGCAATGGTTCTAGGCGTGATGATGAAAGAAATTGCAAAGATTACTGGTATTACACCAGCTGCATTAACTTTTAACGGAAGATGAGTTGATTGTCCGCCAGCAGAATTCTGTCCTGCTGTTACACGCTTAGCATATTGAATAGGAATCTTTCTTAATGCCTGTTGGATGAAGATCGTTCCTACAACAATAGCAATGACTGCGATTAGGATAAGCACAACTGTCACAATGCGAAGGAACAGCTGCTCTCCAGCATTTTCAAATTGCTGAGCGTAAATCTGGTTAACCGTTGAAGGAATCCCAGCTACGATACCAGCAAAGATAATGATGGAAATACCATTTCCTACACCTTTTGATGTAATCTGCTCACCAAGCCACATTAAAAACGCAGTTCCAGCAGTCAATACCACAGCAATCAATAGATAAGAGGTAATTCCCGGATTCTCAATCAGCATTCCGCCTGCTAGGTTATTAAACCCATAAGACATACCGAGAGCCTGGATAAAACCAAGCACGATAGTAAAGTAACGGGTAAACTGAGCTAACTTACGGCGTCCAACATCTCCCTGCTTTGACCATTCCGTAAACTTAGGAACAACATCCATCTGCAGAAGCTGCACAATGATGGATGCCGTAATGTACGGCATGATACCCATTGCAAGGATGGAGAAGTTTAGGAGCGCCCCGCCGCCGAATGTATTCAGAACACCGAATACATTAAGTTCATCCTGGGCTTTTAACAGATCTGCATTTACGCCCGGTACAGGGATAAATGTACCGATGCGAAATACAATCAGCATTAAAAGGGTGAAGATAATCTTTCGTCTTATATCACCCACACGCATAAAATTGGAGATTGTCTGAAACATTAAATCACCTCAGTTTGACCGCCGGCAGCTTCAATAGCTTCCTTTGCAGCAGAGGAGAATTTATGAGCTTTTACTGTAAGCTTTTTCTCAACTTTGCCTTTTGCAAGAATCTTGATTCCTGCTTTTTCGTTGCTAACTACACCAGTTTCGATAAGAAGCGCTGGAGTTACTTCAGCTCCATCTTCGAAACGGTTTAAAGCATCAAGGTTCACAATCGCGTACTCTTTACGGTTGATGTTAGTGAAACCGCGTTTAGGCAAGCGTTGGAATAAAGGTGTTTGACCACCCTCGAATCCAGGACGGACACCGCCGCCAGAACGAGCGTTTTGACCTTTATGACCCTTACCAGCAGTTTTACCATTACCGGAACCGATACCACGGCCTTTGCGTTTGCGTTCCCCACGAGAACCTTCTGCAGGCTTTAATTCATGAAGTTTCATGTTGGCACCTCCTTATTTGTAGAAGAATAGATTTATTTTTCTTTTACCACAACAAGGTGAGCAACTTTGTTGATCATTCCGCGGATAGCAGGATTATCTTGATGCTCAACTGTTTGGTGCATTTTGCGTAAGCCAAGAGCCTTAACTGTTTCGCGCTGGTCTTGCGGGCGACCAATCACGCTGCGAGTGAGGGTTACTTCTAGTTTATTCGCCATTTGATATCCCTCCTTATCCTAACAGTTCTTCTACTGATTTACCACGTAATTTCGCTACGTCCTCAGCACGTTTTAATTGAGTTAAACCGTTCAAAGTGGCGCGAACCATGTTGATTGGTGTGTTAGTACCTAAAGATTTAGATAAGATATCACCAACACCAGCTAATTCTAGAACCGCACGAACTGGACCTCCGGCGATTACTCCAGTACCTTCAGAAGCAGGCTTAAGAAGGATTTCTCCAGCACCGAAGTGACCGATTACCTGGTGAGGAATTGTAGTTCCAACCATAGGTACTTCGACTAAGTTTTTCTTAGCATCTTCAATAGCTTTGCGGATCGCTTCAGGTACTTCCTGTGCTTTACCTGTACCAAAGCCAACGTGACCGTTTTTGTCACCTACTACTACAAGAGCAGAGAAACGAAAACGACGTCCACCTTTAACAACCTTTGCTACACGATTAACCGTAACTACGCGCTCTTCAAGTTCAAGTTTGTTTGGATCAATACGACGCATCTTTTTGTGTCCCTCCTTTGTCTATTAAAATTCTAAACCATTTTCACGTGCTGCATCAGCTAGAGCTTGAACACGTCCATGATATAGATAGCCACCACGATCGAAAACGACAGCTTTAATGCCTTTTTCGACTGCGCGCTTTGCAACTAATTCTCCGACCTTAACTGCTGCATCAACGTTGCCAGTTGCATCAAGGTTCACTTCTTTATCTTGTGTAGAAGCACTTGCTACAGTAACTCCGTTTACATCATCAATAAGTTGAGCATAAATGTGCTTGTTTGAACGATACACATTTAAACGAGGACGAGCCGCAGTTCCAGAAAGTTTCGCACGCACACGAGCATGTCTTTTCTTACGAACTGCATTTTTATCAGCCTTCGTAATCATTTCGGTCACTCCTTTCGTTTACCTAAGCGGCATTACTTACCAGTTTTACCTTCTTTACGACGAACATATTCGCCTTCATAGCGGATACCTTTACCTTTGTAAGGCTCTGGAGGACGAACATCACGAATGTTGGCAGCCAATGCGCCAACACGCTCTTTGTTAGTACCTTTAACAATGATCTTAGTGTTAGATGGCACTTCAACCTCAATACCTTCTTCAGGCTCGATTTCAACAGGATGAGAGTAACCAACGTTTAAAACAAGCTTTTTGCCTTGTTTTTGAGCACGGTAACCGACACCGATAAGCTCCAGTCCTCTTTCGAATCCTTTTGACACACCCTCAACCATGTTAGCTAGAAGTGCGCGAGTTGTTCCGTGCAATGCGCGGTGTTCTTTCGCATCAGATGGACGGGAAACGTTGATTACGTTATCCTCCACCTTGATTTCGATATCCTGGTTGAATGAACGAGTTAGTTCACCTTTAGGACCCTTCACAGTAACAGTGTTATTGTCATTAGTAACAGTAACACCAGTTGGAATTTCGATTGGTTTTTTACCTATACGAGACATTTAATTGCACCTCCATTCATGAAAAACTCTATTACCAAACGTATGCTAATACTTCTCCGCCGACTTGTTTAGCGCGGGCTTCTTTATCAGTGATAACTCCTTGAGAAGTAGAAACTAGTGCGATTCCAAGACCGTTAAGTACGCGAGGTACTTCATCAGCCTTTGCGTATACACGAAGACCAGGCTTACTGATACGCTTAAGACCAGTGATAACGCGTTCGTTGTTTGAACCGTATTTTAGGAAAATGCGGATGATGCCTTGCTTGTTATCCTCGATAAGCTCAACATCACGTACAAAACCTTCACGCTTTAAGATCTCTGCAATTTCTTTCTTGATGTTAGAAGCAGGAACTTCTAATTTTTCGTGACGAACCATGTTCGCATTACGGATGCGAGTTAGCAAGTCTGCAATTGGATCTGTCATGACCATTGTTTTTACCTCCTTCCCATGCTTGGGGTTTACCAGCTAGCTTTTTTCACGCCAGGAATTTGTCCTTTATATGCTAATTCACGGAAACAAATACGACAAAGCTTAAATTTACGGTATACAGAATGTGGACGTCCGCAGCGTTCGCAGCGAGTGTACTCCTGTACCTTGTGTTTAGGCGTGCGTTTTTGTTTCGCAATCATTGACTTTTTAGCCACGTTTTCGCCTCCCTCTATTTAGCGATTACTTTTGGAATGGCATTCCAAATTGAGTTAAAAGTTCACGAGCTTCTTCATCAGTGTTAGCTGTAGTTACGATAACGATATCCATACCACGAACTTTGCTTACTTTATCGTAATCAATCTCAGGGAAGATCAACTGTTCTTTGACACCTAGAGTATAGTTACCACGGCCGTCAAATGACTTCTTAGAGATACCGCGGAAGTCACGTACACGTGGAAGAGATACAGATACTAACTTATCAAAGAACTCATACATGCGCTCTCCACGAAGAGTAACCTTCGCACCGATTGGCATACCTTCACGAAGACGGAAGCCAGCGATTGATTTCTTAGCGCGAGTGATAACCGGCTTTTGACCAGTGATCAAAGTTAATTCCTCAACAGCTTTATCTAGTGCTTTTGCGTTTTGAACAGCGTCACCAACACCCATGTTGATAACGATTTTTTCTAGCTTAGGTGTTTGCATAACTGATTTATAGTTAAACTTGCTCATTAGAGCAGGAGTAATTTCTTTTGAATGCTTTTCTTTTAGGCGGTTCATTCATTGTACCTCCCTTCTTCTTTGAACTATTTATCTAGAACTTCACCGGATTTTGTTGCAACACGTACTTTTTTGCCATCAACCGTTTTATAGCCTACACGAGTTGGTTCACCAGATTTAGGATCGACAGGCATAACGTTTGATACATGAACAGGTGCCTCTTGGCTGATGATTCCGCCTTGCGGGTTCATCTGAGAAGGCTTAGAGTGTTTCTTTACAATGTTAACTCCTTCAACAAGCACTCGGCTTTGTTTAGGGAACGCTGCAAGAATAACGCCCGTTTTGCCTTTATCCTTACCAGAGATGACCATAACTTTGTCACCTTTTTTCACATGCATCTGTGCGCACCTCCTTAAAGGCAATTTGATTTGTTATTTATAATACTTCTGGAGCTAAAGATACAATTTTCATGAAGTTGTTTTCACGTAGTTCACGGGCAACCGGTCCGAAGATACGAGTTCCGCGTGGTCCTTTGTCATCACGAATAATTACACATGCGTTTTCATCGAAACGAATGTAAGTACCGTCATTACGGCGTACACCGCTCTTAGTACGAACAACTACCGCTTTAACAACATCACCTTTTTTAACAACGCCACCTGGTGTTGCTTGTTTCACTGTACAAACGATAACATCACCGATGTTAGCAGTTTTGCGGCCAGAGCCACCAAGAACTTTGATTGTAAGTACTTCACGAGCACCAGAGTTGTCAGCAACTTTTAAACGTGATTCTTGTTGAATCATGTGTGTAACCTCCCTTCGGGATAAATCTCCCAACCGAACAATTAGATAATAACTGCTTTTTCAACTACTTCTACAAGACGGAAGCGTTTAGTCGCAGATAGTGGACGAGTTTCCATAATACGAACGATATCGCCAGTTTTTGCTTGGTTTTGCTCATCATGAGCCTTGAACTTTTTAGAGTACTTAACGCGTTTACCGTAAAGTGGATGCTTTTTGTAAGTTTCGACAAGAACCGTTACTGTCTTATCCATTTTGTCAGAAACGACGCGTCCAGTGTAAACTTTGCGTTGGTTGCGTTCACTCATTGTGCGAACCTCCTCTCAATATCACTTGCTAAAGCCGATTTCTCTTTCACGAATAACAGTTTTCATGCGGGCAATCGCTTTGCGTACTTCACGAATGCGAGCTGTGTTTTCAAGTTGTCCAGTCGCCAATTGAAAGCGAAGGTTGAAAAGCTCTTCTTTTAATGATTTTACTTTTTGTTCAATTTCGGCAGTGGTAAGGTCACGAATTTCATTAGCTTTCATTTGATTCACCACCAATTTCTTCTCGTTTTACAAACTTGCACTTAACTGGAAGTTTGTGTGCTGCAAGACGTAATGCTTCACGAGCGATCTCTTCAGATACACCAGCGATTTCGAACATTACTTTACCAGGCTTAACAACTGCTACCCATCCTTCAGGAGCACCTTTACCGGAACCCATGCGGACTTCAAGAGGCTTTGCAGTGTATGGTTTGTGTGGGAAAATTTGAATCCAAACTTTACCGCCACGTTTCATGTAACGAGTCATTGCAATACGTGCAGATTCAATTTGACGGTTAGTGATCCAAGAAGCTTCTAAAGCTTGAAGGCCATATTCACCGAAGTTTACTTCAGTTCCGCCCTTTGATTGACCACGCATTTTTCCGCGGTGTACACGACGATATTTTACGCGCTTTGGCAATAACATATTATTTGCCTCCTTCCCCAGTTTTCTTCTTCGTAGGAAGGACCTCTCCACGATAGATCCATACTTTTACGCCCAATTTACCGTAAGTTGTATCAGCTTCAGCTGTAGCATAATCGATATCAGCACGAAGAGTATGAAGTGGAACTGTTCCTTCGCTGTATGATTCTGAACGAGCGATATCAGCACCGCCTAAACGACCAGATACCATTGTTTTGATACCTTTAGCGCCAGCGCGCATTGCACGTTGAATAGTTTGTTTTTGAGCACGACGGAAAGATACGCGGTTTTCTAATTGACGAGCAATGTTTTCCGCAACCAATTTCGCATCGATATCTGCTCTTTTAATTTCAAGAATGTTGATGTGAACACGCTTGCCAGTTAATGAGTTAAGTGACTTGCGAAGTGCTTCAACCTCAGTACCACCTTTACCGATAACCATTCCTGGTTTCGCAGTGTGGATAGTGATGTTCAGGCGATTAGCAGCACGTTCGATTTCTACTTTAGAAACAGAAGCATCGCTTAAGCGCTTTGTGATGTACTCACGAACCTTAAGGTCTTCGTGTAAAAGATCAGCATAGTCTTTGCCTGCGTACCATTTTGACTCCCAATCACGGATGACACCGACACGCAAACCGACTGGATTTACTTTTTGACCCACTGATTATCCCTCCTTCTTTTCTGATAAAACGATAGTAATATGGCTAGTGCGCTTATTGATTTGGCTTGCACGGCCCATAGCGCGAGGACGGAAACGTTTTAAAGTTGGTCCTTCGTCTACGAATGCTTGAGCAACTACCAGGTTGTTAACGTCCATTTCGTAGTTGTGCTCAGCGTTAGCTAGTGCAGATTTTAAAACTTTCTCTACGATTGGAGAAGCAGCTTTAGGTGTAAGGTTTAAAATCGCTACTGCTTCGCCTACTTGCTTTCCTCGAATTAAATCTACGACTAAACGAGCTTTACGAGGAGCAATACGAACTGTTCTTGCAACAGCTTTAGCTTGCATTAGAATGCCCTCCTCTCATTAACGTCTTGTTTTCTTATCATCATTGCCATGGCCTTTGTACGCACGAGTTGGAGCGAATTCTCCAAGCTTGTGGCCTACCATGTCTTCAGTGATGTATACAGGCACATGTTTACGACCATCATAAACTGCGATTGTGTGTCCGATGAATTGTGGGAAGATCGTAGAACGGCGAGACCAAGTTTTAGTAACTTGCTTGCTTTCTGTTTCATTAAGCTTTTCGATCTTTGTCATTAAATGTTCATCAACAAAAGGTCCTTTTTTTAAGCTGCGACCCATGATTGAACCTCCCTTCGTGATTGCTCTACGGTTCTTAGTTGGAACCGTAGTACAATCCCGTTATTTTTTACGACGACGTACGATAAATTTGTCTGATTTGTTGTTCTTCTTGCGTGTCTTGTAACCAAGTGTTGGTTTGCCCCAAGGAGTCATTGGAGACTTACGTCCGATTGGCGCACGTCCTTCACCACCACCGTGTGGGTGATCGTTAGGGTTCATTACAGATCCACGTACAGTTGGGCGCTTGCCTAACCAGCGTGAACGACCTGCTTTACCAATGTTAATAAGCTCGTGCTGCTCGTTTCCGACTTGACCAACAGTCGCACGGCACTCAGCAAGAATCATGCGAACTTCACCAGAGTTTAAACGAACTAATACGTACTTGCCTTCTTTACCAAGAACTTGTGCAGAAGTACCAGCAGAACGTACTAATTGTCCGCCTTTACCAGGTTTTAATTCGATGTTGTGGATTACTGTACCCACTGGAATGTTAGCTAGTGGAAGTGCATTACCCACTTTGATATCTGCTTCAGGACCAGACATTACTTCCATGCCCACCTGTAAGTTCTTAGGTGCAAGGATGTAACGCTTTTCTCCATCTACATAGTTAATTAGTGCAATATTTGCAGAGCGGTTTGGATCATACTCGATTGTGGCAACGCGTCCTGGAATGCCATCTTTGGTACGTTTAAAATCGATGATACGATATTGACGTTTATGACCGCCGCCTTGATGACGAACTGTCAACTTACCTTGGTTGTTACGGCCGCCTTTTCTCTTTAAAGGAGCAAGTAAAGACTTTTCTGGTTGGTTAGTCGTGATTTCTGCGAAATCAGAAACCGTCATGCCGCGACGACCATTAGAGGTAGGTTTATACTTTTTAATCGCCATTTCGTTTCCCTCCTCTTCTAGTTATAGTGAATTAAGCTTCAAATAGCTCGATTTCTTGGCTTTCAGCTGTTAATTTAACGATCGCTTTACGGCGTTTGTTAGTGTATCCGCCGAATTTGCCCATACGCTTGAACTTACCTTTGTAGTTCATGATGTTAACTTTCTCAACTTTAACGCCAAAGATTTGCTCTACAGCGTCTTTAACTTGAGTCTTGTTAGCTCGTACGTCAACTTCGAACGTATATTTTTTATCAGCCATAATGTCAGTAGAACGTTCAGTGATTACGGGGCGCTTAATGATATCGCGTGCATCCATTATGCAAGCACCTCCTCTACTTTTTCAACCGCTGCTTTCGTCATGATAAGCTTATCATGGTTTAAAACATCTAAAACAGTGATTCCAGAAGCAGACACAACTGTTACACCAGGGATGTTACGAGCAGATAGTGCTACGTTCTCATCTAGGTCAGCAGTTACGATAAGTGCTTTTGAATCAACAGAAAGACCAGTTAATACACCTTTAAAGTCTTTAGTTTTAGGAGCTTCGAAAGCAAGGCCTTCTAATACTAGGATGTTTTCTTCTAATACTTTAGAAGATAACGCAGATTTGATTGCCAGACGGCGAACCTTTTTAGGCAGTTTGTAGCTGTAGCTGCGTGGTACAGGACCAAATACAGTACCGCCTCCGCGCCATTGTGGTGAACGGATAGAACCTTGACGTGCACGGCCTGTGCCTTTTTGGCGCCATGGCTTACGTCCTCCGCCCGCTACTTCAGAACGAATTTTAGTTTTATGAGTCCCTTGACGTAATGAAGCTCTTTGCATAACAACAGCTTCGAAAAGTACGTGCTGGTTGGGCTCGATACCAAAGATCGCATCATTAAGTTCGATATCACCAACTTTAGATCCGCTTTGGTTAAACAATGCTACTTTCGGCATTCTGTTTTCCTCCTTTCCGGTTTAATTATTATGCTTTTACCGCACTTTTGATTTTTACTAATGCTTTTCTGGCACCAGGTACATTACCTTTGATCAAAAGAAGGTTGCGTTCAACATCAACTTTAACGATTTCAAGGTTTTGTACAGTCACTTGCTCTCCGCCCATGCGACCAGGTAATAATTTACCTTTGAATACACGGTTTGGAGCTACAGGACCCATTGAACCAGGGCGACGGTGGTAACGAGAACCGTGAGCCATAGGCCCGCGAGATTGTCCGTGGCGCTTGATCGCACCCTGGAAACCTTTACCTTTTGAAATTCCTGTTACATCAACAGTATCGCCTTCTGCGAAAATATCAACTTTGACTTCTTGACCAACTTCATATTGTCCTAAATCAGCTCCGCGGAATTCGCGTACGAAGCGCTTAGGAGCAGTGTTTGCTTTAGCAACATGCCCTTTTTCAGGTTTGTTGGACAACTTGTCGCGCTTGTCTTCGAATCCAATCTGGATTGCTTCATATCCATCAGTTTCAACTGATTTCTTTTGAAGAACAACGTTAGCAGCTGCCTCAACTACTGTTACCGGGATAAGATCACCGTTTTCAGCAAATACTTGAGTCATACCAATCTTTCTTCCTAAGATTCCTTTGGTCATTTCAGTCACACCTCCTAAGTTTCTTATGATTATTTATTGATTAAAGTTTGATTTCGATATCTACACCAGACGGTAAGTCTAAACGCATTAGAGAATCAACCGTTTGTGGTGTTGGGTTAACGATGTCGATTAGACGTTTATGCGTACGCATTTCGAACTGCTCACGAGAGTCTTTGTACTTGTGAACCGCACGTAGGATTGTGTAAATAGACTTTTCAGTTGGTAATGGAATCGGACCAGAAACAGCCGCACCAGAACGTTTTGCAGTCTCAACAATCTTTTCTGCTGATTGATCAAGAATTCTGTGATCATACGCTTTTAAACGAATACGAATTTTTTGTTTTGCCATTATTTTCCCTCCTTTTCGCCTATTTTAATATAGACATTCTCCGTGAAAATTTCCCACACACTCGCCATGGCAAAGCGGCCGGGTGTGTCAGCAACCTTTCACATCATCGCAGTCAAAGACCAACATTGTCTATTATACAGAAACAATAAATGAAATGCAACATGTATATGTTATTTCTTTTTGTTCCGCACACTTTTACTATTATAACTGCTGTGTATTCAGTTTTCAATAGTATAGGAAGAAGTCTAACTATTTGCACTGTGAGTAATTGAATAGAAAAATATAGTGGTGATTATATATAGAAGAAAAGCGGTTTTGATCGGGGGTCTAACAGAGGAATAATCCCTTTCCGGCCATTGCAAGCAGGAACGCAAGAAATATTATTGAAATTGAAACGAGCTCTTATATTCCATTCGTCTTTTTACAAATAAAAAAACAGATGGGTCGTCACCCATCTGTTTTTATTAGTTGAGATTACTCTTGGATTGTAGCAACTACGCCAGCGCCAACAGTACGTCCACCCTCACGGATAGAGAACTTAGTACCTTCTTCGATAGCGATTGGAGCGATTAGTTCTACTGTCATTTCGATGTTATCTCCAGGCATAACCATTTCTACGCCTTCAGGAAGATTACAGATACCAGTTACATCAGTTGTACGGAAGTAGAACTGAGGACGGTAGTTAGTGAAGAATGGAGTATGACGTCCACCTTCTTCTTTTGAAAGAACGTATACTTCAGCTTTGAACTTAGTGTGTGGAGTGATTGAACCTGGCTTAGCAAGTACTTGTCCACGTTGGATATCTTCACGTGCAACACCACGAAGAAGGGCACCAATGTTGTCTCCAGCTTCAGCATAGTCAAGAAGCTTACGGAACATTTCTACACCAGTTACAGTAGTTGATTTTGGCTCTTCAGCAAGACCGATGATTTCGATAACGTCACCGACTTTAACTTGTCCACGCTCAACACGTCCTGTAGCAACAGTACCACGGCCAGTGATTGAGAATACATCCTCAACAGGCATCATGAAAGGCTTGTCAGTGTCACGAGTTGGAGTTGGGATGTACTCGTCAACAGCTGCCATAAGTTCTTCGATTTTAGCTTCCCACTCAGCTTCTCCTTCAAGAGCTTTAAGAGCAGAACCTTTGATTACAGGAATGTCATCACCAGGGAATTCGTACTCAGAAAGAAGGTCACGAACTTCCATTTCTACTAATTCAAGTAGTTCTTCATCGTCAACCATGTCACACTTGTTCATGAATACAACAAGGAAAGGAACACCAACCTGACGAGAAAGAAGGATGTGCTCACGAGTTTGTGGCATTGGGCCGTCAGCAGCAGAAACAACTAGGATTCCGCCGTCCATTTGCGCAGCACCAGTGATCATGTTTTTAACATAGTCAGCGTGACCTGGGCAGTCAACGTGTGCATAGTGACGGTTTTCAGTTTCGTACTCAACGTGTGCAGTTGAGATTGTGATTCCACGCTCGCGCTCTTCTGGAGCCGCGTCGATTTGATCGTATCCGCGTGCTTCACCGCCGCCCTTTTTAGAAAGAACAGTTGTGATAGCTGCAGTTAAAGTAGTTTTACCATGGTCAACGTGTCCGATAGTACCGATGTTAACATGGGGTTTTGAACGGTCAAATTTAGCTTTTGCCATTTGAAAAATCCTCCTTCAGAATATAAAAGTTAAGTATTTGATGCTGTGGAGAGGTTGCCCTTTCCACAGCGCTTATAGCCTACAATAGTAGTTATACTTTATTGAAAAGGTAAAATCAATTATTCACCTTTATTTTTTTTGATGATTTCTTCAGAAATTGATTTTGGTACTTCTTCATAGTGGTCGAAGTGCATTGAGAATGTACCGCGTCCCTGCGTGTTAGAACGCAATGAAGTTGCATATCCAAACATTTCTGATAGTGGAACCATCGCACGAACTACTTGTGCGTTACCGCGAGCTTCCATACCTTCAACGCGTCCACGGCGTGAAGTTACATCACCCATGATGTCTCCCATGTATTCTTCAGGGATTACGACTTCAACTTTCATAACCGGCTCAAGAATTACAGGGTTACATTTTGACGCAGCGTTTTTAAGTGCCATAGATGCAGCAATCTTAAACGCCATTTCAGAGGAGTCAACATCATGGTAAGAACCGTCAAATAAACGGGCTTTGATGTCAACCATTGGGAATCCGGCAAGTACTCCTCTTTCCAGCGAATCTTCAAGACCCGCTTGAACAGCTGGGATGTATTCACGAGGAACGACACCACCAACGATTCCGTTTTCGAATTCGAAGCCTTTACCTTCTTCATTAGGACTGAATTCGATCCAAACGTGACCGAATTGTCCGCGTCCACCGGATTGACGTGCGAATTTACCTTCAACCTGAGCTGAACCACGGAAAGTTTCACGGTATGCAACCTGAGGAGCACCTACGTTAGCTTCCACTTTAAATTCACGTCTCATACGGTCAACAAGGATATCAAGGTGAAGCTCACCCATACCCGCGATGATAACCTGTCCAGTTTCCTGGTCAGTATGAGCGCGGAATGTAGGATCTTCTTCTTGAAGTTTTTGAAGAGCAGTTGTCATCTTATCTTGGTCAGCCTTTGATTTAGGCTCGATAGATAATGAGATAACCGGCTCTGGGAATTCCATAGACTCAAGAATAACAAGACTCTTTTCATCACATAGAGTATCCCCTGTAGTAGTGTCTTTAAGACCTACAGCAGCTGCGATATCTCCAGCGTGTACTACTGAGATCTCTTCACGGGAATTCGCATGCATTTGCAGGATACGTCCTACACGCTCACGCTTTCCTTTAGTAGAGTTCTGTACATATGAACCGGAGTTTAATGTACCGGAATACACACGGAAGAATGTAAGTTTACCAACGTAAGGGTCGGTCATAACTTTAAATGCAAGTGCTGAGAATGGCGCATCATCGCTTGAAGGACGAGTAACCTCTTCTTCAGTATCCGGTGTTGTACCTTTAATAGAAGGTACATCAAGTGGAGATGGAAGGTAGTCGATTACTGCATCAAGCATTTTTTGAACACCTTTGTTTTTGAACGCAGAACCACAGATTACTGGGTAGAATTCAACGTTTACTGTACCTTTACGAATAGCAGCTTTTAGCTCTTCGTTAGTGATTTCTTCACCGCCAAGGTATTTCTCCATTAATTCTTCATCAAGTTCAGCTACCGCTTCAATTAGCTTTTCACGGTATTCTTCTGCTTGATCTACGTATTCAGCTGGAATTTCACGGTCTTCGATATCAGTACCCAAATCGTTTCCGTAGAATGTAGCTTTCATTTCAATTAAATCGATGATGCCTTCGAATTGATCTTCAGCACCAATTGGTAATTGAATTGCAGCTGCATTCGCTTGAAGACGATCATGAAGAGTCTTCAATGAGTACAAGAAGTCTGCACCGATTTTATCCATTTTGTTTACGAATACCACACGTGGTACTCCGTAAGTAGTAGCCTGACGCCAAACTGTTTCAGTTTGCGGCTCAACACCTGACTGTGCGTCAAGTACAGCTACCGCACCATCAAGAACACGAAGTGAACGTTCAACTTCAACTGTGAAGTCTACGTGTCCAGGAGTGTCAATGATGTTAACGCGGTGGCCTTTCCACTGTGCAGTTGTTGCAGCAGAAGTGATTGTGATTCCACGCTCTTGCTCCTGCTCCATCCAGTCCATCTGTGAAGCACCTTCGTGCGTTTCACCGATTTTATGGATACGGCCAGTGTAGTAAAGTACACGCTCAGTAGTTGTTGTTTTACCGGCATCGATGTGAGCCATGATACCGATATTACGAGTATTTTCTAAGGAGAACTCTCTAGCCATTGGGTCTTTCTCCTTCCTAGTATGAGTGTTATTTTAGTTAAGCAGTATATCTTACCAGCGGTAGTGAGCAAACGCTTTGTTTGCTTCTGCCATTTTGTGTGTATCTTCACGTTTCTTAACAGATGCACCAGTGTTGTTAGCTGCATCAAGGATTTCGTTAGCTAAACGCTCTTCCATAGTCTTTTCACCGCGAAGACGCGCATAGTTTACTAACCAGCGAAGACCAAGAGTTGTACGGCGGTCAGGACGCACCTCAACTGGTACCTGATAGTTTGCACCACCTACACGGCGTGCTCTAACTTCAAGTACAGGCATGATGTTTTTAAGCGCCTGATCGAAAACTTCCATTGGTTCTTTGCCAGTGCGCTCGCTGATGATATCGAACGCAGAGTAAAGAATTGCTTGAGATTTACCTCTCTTACCATCGATCATCATTTTGTTGATCAGACGGCTAACTAGCTTTGAGTTGTAAATCGGATCCGGCAATACGTCTCTTTTTGCTACAGGACCTTTACGTGGCATGGATTGTTCCTCCTTTCAAAGATGGTTGTCTATTAATTAGAATTATTTTTTAGCTGCTTTTGGACGCTTAGCACCGTATTTAGAACGGCCTTGCATACGGTTGTTAACACCAGCAGTATCTAAAGCGCCGCGCACGATGTGGTAACGCACACCCGGTAAGTCTTTTACACGTCCTCCACGGATAAGAACAACACTGTGCTCTTGAAGGTTGTGCCCGATACCAGGGATGTAAGCATTAACCTCGATACCATTTGTTAAACGAACACGAGCATATTTACGTAATGCAGAGTTCGGTTTCTTTGGAGTCATTGTACCAACACGAGTACAAACACCACGCTTTTGAGGTGAAGCTACATTTGTTTGAGCCTTCTTGAAGCTGTTGTAGCCTTTGTTAAGAGCAGGTGAGTTTGACTTCTCAGACTTAGTTTGACGAGGCTTGCGCACTAATTGATTAATAGTAGGCATTTGATTTTTCCTCCCTTCGAATTTGTTTAAGCCCACACATCCAGGTGGTTCATTTTGTTGCAAAAACAAAGTTCTTGCAGATACCAATCTACAAAAACAGTTTTTAAATAGATATGGCAACAGCTGCTGCCCCAACTTCGATTCCACATGCCTTTCCGAGTTTTTTCATCGAATCGACATACACAATCGGAACGTTCATCTCTTTCGCTGTACTAACCACTTTTGCTGTAACCCTAGGATCAGCATCACTGGCGACTACGATTTCATCGATTGTTCCCAGTTTAAGAGCTTTGACTGTTTGCTTTGTTCCTACAATAATACTTTTTGCCTGCAATACTTTATCATAAGACATTTACGACATCCTCCAAAGTATCCGGTGAATAGGAGCACCTTTGCTATAGTAACACCTTCATATTTCAATGTCAACAAGCAAAATGATTTTTATTTCTTTTATTCACTATAAAATGCGGTACTTGCTATCAAATAAGCAAGCACCGCAATGATTACTTTATTCTACAGTAACAGTATCTTCAGCAGCTTCCTCATTTGTATAAGGCTCTGCTCTTCTGTATCTCTGCATACCTGTTCCGGCAGGGACAAGCTTACCAATAATTACATTCTCTTTCAGGCCAAGAAGCTCATCGCGCTTGCCTTTGATCGCTGCATCGGTAAGAACTCTTGTTGTCTCCTGGAAGGAGGCTGCTGATAAGAATGAATCTGTTTCAAGAGATGCTTTTGTAATACCCAGCAGAACCGGACGTCCTGTAGCAGGCATTTTACCAGCAAGAAGGGCTTTTTCATTGGCATCTGTAAATTGATGGATATCAAGCAGTGTACCTGGAAGCACATCTGTCTCTGCCGCATCGATTACACGCACTTTGCGAAGCATCTGGCGGACCATTACCTCGATGTGCTTATCGCCGATTTCAACACCCTGCATGCGGTATACCTTCTGAACTTCACGCAGCAAGTATTCTTGAACAGCTGTTACATCTTTAACTTTAATTAACTCTTTAGGGTCAATAGAACCTTCAGTCAGTTCCTGTCCACGTACTACTTGGTCGTTTACAGCTACTTTTAAGCGGGCTGTATACGGTGCAGTATAGGTCTTGGACTCAACTTCACCCTGAACAACAATCTCCTGCTGGCGGTCGCGGCCTTCGTTGAGGCCGACTACTACACCATCGATCTCTGAAATAACCGCCTGACCTTTAGGGTTACGCGCTTCGAAAATTTCCTGGATACGCGGTAAACCTTGAGTGATATCGTCTCCTGCTACCCCGCCGGTATGGAAGGTACGCATCGTTAACTGTGTACCTGGTTCACCGATGGATTGGGCAGCGATAATACCTACTGCTTCTCCAACTTCAACCTCTTGGCCGGTAGCTAAGTTGCGGCCGTAGCACTTCTTACAAACACCATGGCGGGTGTTACAAGTGAATGCTGAACGGATCCATACCTTTTCAATGCCGGCTGAAACAATTTCGACTGCAATATCTTCAGTGATCAATCCATTTTCAGGCACGATCACTTCATTTGTCTCAGGATGCTTGATATTTCTTCTTGCATAACGTCCAATCAGACGCTCTTCAAGCGCTTCAATGACTTCAGTGCCATCCTTAAGGGATGCGATAAGCAAACCGCGGTCAGTTCCGCAATCGTCGTCGCGAACGATGACATCCTGCGCAACATCAACAAGACGGCGAGTAAGGTAACCTGAGTCAGCTGTTTTAAGAGCCGTATCGGCAAGACCTTTACGGGCACCGTGCGTGGAAATAAAGTATTCGAGTACTGTTAAGCCTTCACGGAAACTCGATTTGATCGGTAATTCAATGATACGTCCAGCCGGGTTGGCCATCAGTCCGCGCATTCCGGCTAACTGAGTGAAGTTGGACGCGTTACCACGGGCACCGGAGTCACTCATCATGAAGATCGGGTTGGATTTATCCAATGACTTCATTAATTTTGCCTGGATATTATCTTTCGCTGCACTCCAGATTGAAATAACACGATCATAACGCTCGTCTTCAGTAATAAGACCGCGTCTGAACTGTTTCAATACATTATCAACCTTGCTCTGTGCTTCCTGGATAATTTCCTGCTTCTCCCTTAATACTACGATATCAGCAACACCGACTGTGATGCCGGCTTTTGTGGAGTGCCTGAATCCAAGGTTCTTCATGCGGTCAAGCATTTTAGACGTTTCCGTAATTTTGAAGCGTTTAAAGACTTCCGCAATGATGTTTCCAAGGATCTTTTTCTTAAACGGATCTACCAGAGGCATTTCCTTGATAACGGCAGCTACATCAGTAGCAGGCTCTACAAAGTATTTCACAGGAGTTTCAATCTCAAGGTTTTCTTTTGTAGGCTCGTTAATGTAAGGGAATGTTTCAGGCAGAATTTCGTTGAAAATAAGCTTACCAACCGTAGTTAATAAAAGCTTTTTATTTTGTTCTTCAGTGAAAGTCTGATTATTTAAGGATCCAGCATGGACAGCTACTCTTGTATGCAAGTGCACATATCCATTTTGATAAGCAAGCAGAGCTTCGCTTGTATCTTTAAAAATCATACCTTCGCCAACGGCACCGGCTCTTTCTAGTGTTAGGTAATAGTTACCTAGTACCATATCCTGAGAAGGAGTAACAACTGGCTTACCGTCTTTCGGATTCAGGATGTTCTGTGCTGCCAGCATCAGCAAGCGGGCTTCCGCCTGTGCTTCAGCTGAAAGCGGCACGTGAACAGCCATTTGGTCACCGTCAAAGTCTGCGTTGTAAGCAGTACATACAAGCGGGTGAAGACGAATAGCGCGTCCTTCCACCAATGTCGGTTCGAATGCCTGAATGCCGAGTCTGTGAAGAGTTGGAGCACGGTTAAGCAATACAGGGTGCTCTTTAATAACACTTTCAAGAACATCCCAAACTTCCGGCTGTACTCTTTCAATTTTGCGTTTTGCAGATTTGATGTTGTGAGCTAAGCCCTTCTCCACCAATTCCTTCATAACGAACGGCTTGAATAATTCCAATGCCATTTCTTTTGGAAGTCCGCACTGGTACATTTTTAAGTTTGGTCCTACGACGATAACCGAACGTCCGGAATAGTCAACACGCTTACCAAGCAAGTTCTGGCGGAAGCGTCCTTGTTTCCCTTTAAGCATATGCGATAGGGATTTCAACGGGCGGTTTCCTGGTCCAGTTACCGGTCTTCCGCGGCGGCCGTTATCAATTAGCGCATCTACAGCTTCCTGAAGCATGCGTTTTTCGTTCTGAACGATAATGCTTGGAGCACCAAGGTCCAATAAACGCTTCAAACGGTTGTTGCGGTTGATTACACGGCGGTATAGATCATTCAAGTCGGAAGTGGCAAAGCGTCCGCCATCCAGCTGTACCATCGGACGAAGTTCCGGAGGAATAACCGGAAGAACGTCGAGAATCATCCAGGACGGTTCATTTCCAGAACCACGGAAAGCTTCAAGTACTTCCAAGCGCTTGATTGCACGAGTGCGTCGCTGGCCCTGGGCAGTTTTCAGTTCCTCTTTAAGGGTATCTACTTCTTTATTGAGATCTATGTCAGAAAGAAGCTTCTTAATGGATTCAGCACCCATGGATGCCTGGAACTTGTTTCCGTATTTTTCACGGTATGCACGGTACTCTTTTTCAGAAAGCAGCTGCTTCTTTTCAAGAGCCGTATCGCCAGGATCCGTTACAACATAAGAAGCGAAGTAAATAACTTCCTCAAGTGCACGCGGGGACATGTCCAGCACAAGACCCATACGGCTTGGGATGCCCTTGAAATACCAAATGTGGGATACAGGGGCTGCAAGTTCAATATGGCCCATTCTTTCACGGCGGACTTTCGCACGTGTTACTTCAACGCCGCATCGGTCACAGACCACGCCTTTGTATCGAACACGCTTATACTTTCCACAGTGACATTCCCAGTCTTTCGTCGGTCCGAAAATGCGCTCGCAGAATAGACCGTCTTTTTCTGGTTTTAATGTACGATAGTTGATCGTTTCAGGCTTCTTAACTTCACCATGTGACCAAGAACGTATCTTATCCGGTGAAGCAAGACCTATTTTCATATACTCGAAATTGTTTACATCTAGCAAGGGGCCTACCTCCCTTTTGATCTCCGGGTTTTACCCTTATTGCTCAAACAGCAGCAAAGTGCCAATAATATCCCCAGCGGCATCCGCCATGTAAGGCGGAGCGCCAAGGGATGAAGGAATTTATATGAAATTATTCTTTCGTAACTACTTGCTCTTCGTTTTGCGTTTCCGGAGCGATTGTCAATGATTCAGCCTGCTGAACTTCATCTTCATCTTCCATGTCGCGCATTTCAATTTCTTCTTCATCGCCGGATAGGATCTTAACATCCATACCTAAACTCTGAAGCTCTTTGATCAGTACCTTGAATGATTCCGGTACACCTGGTTCAGGAACATTCTCGCCTTTGACGATTGATTCATAAGTCTTAACACGTCCAACCACGTCATCGGACTTAACTGTTAAGATTTCCTGAAGTGTATAGGCAGCACCATATGCTTCAAGTGCCCATACCTCCATCTCACCGAAACGCTGTCCGCCAAACTGTGCTTTACCGCCCAATGGCTGCTGCGTAACAAGAGAGTAAGGTCCTGTTGAACGGGCATGAAGCTTATCGTCAACCATGTGTGCCAGTTTGATCATATACATGACTCCGACAGATACACGGTTGTCGAACGGCTCGCCTGAACGTCCATCATAAAGGACAGTCTTCGCATCACGCGCCATGCCTGCTTCTTCGATCGTTGACCATACATCTTCCTCACGTGCACCATCGAATACAGGAGATGCAACATGGATGCCAAGTGCTCTGGCAGCCATACCAAGGTGAAGCTCAAGCACCTGTCCGATGTTCATACGCGATGGAACCCCAAGAGGGTTTAACATGATGTCTACTGGAGTGCCATCCGGCAGGTAAGGCATATCTTCTTCCGGTAAAATACGGGAGATAACACCTTTGTTACCGTGGCGTCCGGCCATCTTGTCACCTTCAGAGATTTTACGCTTCTGAACGATATATACACGTACAAGCTGGTTAACACCTGGAGGAAGTTCATCTCCGTCTTCTCTGTTAAACACTTTAACATCCAGTACAATACCGCCTCCGCCATGTGGCACACGAAGGGATGTATCACGGACTTCACGTGCTTTTTCACCAAAGATTGCGTGCAATAGCCTTTCTTCAGCTGTCAGTTCCGTTACCCCTTTAGGAGTTACTTTACCAACTAGAAGATCGCCATCTTTCACTTCTGCACCTGTACGGATAATTCCGCGTTCGTCCAGGTTGCGCAGTGCATCTTCCCCAACGTTAGGGATATCTCTTGTGATCTCTTCAGGTCCAAGCTTTGTATCGCGAGATTCTGATTCATATTCTTCAATATGGATGGATGTATAAACATCATCTTTTACAAGGCGCTCACTCATGATGATCGCATCCTCGTAGTTATAGCCATCCCAAGTCATGAACGCTACAAGAACGTTGCGTCCAAGAGCTAATTCACCAAGTTCCATGGAAGGACCGTCTGCAAGGATTTCTCCTTTTGTTACAAGGTTGCCAACAGCGACGATAGGACGCTGGTTGTAGCAGGTTCCCTGGTTGGATCGGATGAATTTAAGCATTCTGTATTTATCAAGATCGCCTTTAACTTCCTGGCCATCTACATTTTGAATACGGCGAACCCAAACTTCGCGGGCTTCTACATGCTCAACAATTCCTTCATGCTTACAGATGACTGCAGCACCTGAGTCTTTACCTGATACATATTCCATACCAGTTCCGACTCTTGGGGCCTCAGGCTGCATCAATGGCACAGCCTGACGCTGCATGTTCGCTCCCATCAGGGCACGGTTGGAGTCATCGTTTTCAAGGAACGGGATACATGCTGTCGCAGCAGATACTACCTGTTTCGGCGATACATCCATGTAGTCAACACGGTCGCGTTTGACAACTGTGTTCTCACCTTTGAAACGGGCAACTACTTCTTCGTCCAGGAATGAACCATCGTCACCAAGAAGTGCATTTGCCTGTGCCACTACATAGTTATCCTCTTCATCGGCTGTCAGATAGTCGATGCGGGATGTAACTTTTCCGGTCTCAGGGTCGATTCGGCGATATGGTGTTTCGATAAAGCCGAAGCGGTTTACCTTCGCAAATGAAGATAAGGAGTTAATCAGACCGATGTTTGGTCCCTCCGGCGTTTCAATCGGACACATACGGCCATAGTGAGAGTAGTGAACGTCACGGACTTCGAAGCCGGCACGTTCACGCGTCAGACCGCCCGGTCCTAACGCAGAAAGACGGCGTTTATGTGTAAGTTCAGCAAGCGGATTTGTCTGGTCCATGAACTGGGACAACTGAGAGCTTCCAAAGAACTCTTTAATTGACGCAATAACAGGACGGATATTAATCAGCTGCTGAGGTGTAATCGTATTTGTATCCTGGATGGACATTCTTTCGCGGACCACACGCTCCATACGGGATAAACCGATGCGGAACTGGTTCTGCAATAGTTCTCCGACTGAACGAAGACGTCTGTTTCCAAGATGGTCAATATCATCTGTATCTCCTACAGAATGCAGAAGGTTAAAGAAATAGCTGATAGATGCAATGATGTCAGAAGGTGAAATGTTTTTCACTGCTTCTTCCACATAGGCATTGCCGATCACATTGATGACCTTTTCGCCATCTTCATTAGGCGCGTAAATCTTAATAGACTGTAGCAATACTTCATCATCTACTACTCCGCCTAATAGGCTTACCGTTTTGAAGCCGATATCCTTCTCAAGGTTAGGAAGAATGCGGTCTAATGTACGGCGGTCAAGTGTAACGCCTTTTTCCGCAATGATTTCGCCAGTTTCTGGATCCACAAGCGTCTCAGCCAGTTTTTGGCCAAACAGGCGATTTTTAATATGAAGCTTCTTATTGATCTTATAGCGTCCAACGTTCGCAAGGTCATAACGCTTTGGATCAAAGAATCTTGAGACAAGCAAGCTTTTTGCATTTTCGACCGTTGGCGGCTCGCCAGGACGAAGACGCTCATAGATTTCAAGAAGCGCTTTTTCAGTGCTTTCAGTATTGTCTTTCTCAAGCGTATTGCGAATGTACTCGTTGTCTCCAACCAAATCGATGATCTCTTGATCAGAGCCGAACCCAAGTGCACGCAAAAGAACCGTAACGGGCAGTTTCCGAGTACGATCTATTCTGACGTATACGACGTCTTTGGCATCTGTTTCATACTCAAGCCATGCGCCGCGGTTCGGGATTACGGTTGCTGTATAGCCTTTTTTCCCGTTTTTATCAAGCTTTCCACTGAAGTATACGCTCGGAGAACGCACTAACTGGGATACAATGACACGTTCCGCTCCATTAATAACGAACGTACCTGTCTCTGTCATAAGCGGGAAGTCACCCATAAAGACATCCTGGTCTTTAACTTCGCCTGTTTCTTTGTTTACAAGACGCACTTTCACACGTAAAGGTGCAGAATATGTAACATCTCGTTCTTTCGATTCCTCAACGGAATATTTTGGTTCGCCAAGGCTGTAATCAATAAATTCAAGCGACAAATTACCAGTAAAGTCTTCAATCGGAGAAATATCATGGAACATTTCTCGTAAACCCTCATCAAGAAACCATTGATAAGAAGAGGTTTGGATTTCGATTAGATTTGGTAATTCTAAAACTTCACTGATTCGTGCGTAACTTCTACGTTGGCGGTGTCGTCCATACTGAACTAGTTGACCTGTCAACTGATTCACCCCTCAAATCAAGCGTTATTGTTGCTAATAGCAATTTATATCATCCTATAAGAAAAGCAATGAGCGCCTGCCTATCGGTTAGGTATTAGCAGCTGGACCGATGGCGCACGAAGCCAGCCAGTAAAACTGGCCCAGAAGCAGGCTTATCCCCCAAAAAAGGACAGGGACATAAAGCCAAGCCTCCATTCTTACAAGACAAAAAGAAAAAGGGTTTTCACTTCAAAAACCACATTTTCACAATACGACTATTATTTTGTTAGCTTTCCCATTAAAACCAAATTTATACAACTATTAGATAAATTTAGTTATAAATAGAAATATAATATGTTGGCATTTTACAATACTATCATAGCAAAAAAGTCAAGTCAATCTTTTTTTGCTCTTAATATAAAATAGCCTTTTTTCTTTTCTGCCGTCTCAACTTCACCGAATAACTCTGTCAGTTTATCGATCGCAGATGGTGCACCCTGCTTTTTCTGGATGACAACCCATAGCTCTCCGCCCGATATCAGAGCCTCAAAGCTTTGTTCAAAAATATCATGCACTATCTTTTTCCCGGCGCGGATTGGCGGGTTTGTCAGGATAGCCGCAAACTTATTGCCTTTCGTACTTTCAAGGCGGTCACTTTCATAGATTTGGACATTTTTTATGCCGTTCAATTCTGCATTTTCCTTCGCCAGGCCTAGCGCCCTCTCATTTACATCAACCATATGAACAGTCCGTTCCGGCATAAGCTT
Source organism: Bacillus sp. 22-7 (assembly GCF_010628845.1). Taxonomy (NCBI): domain Bacteria; kingdom Bacillati; phylum Bacillota; class Bacilli; order Caryophanales; family Bacillaceae; genus Bacillus; species Bacillus sp. 22-7. The sequence continues at coordinate 42,804 of NZ_NJQY01000029.1, forward strand.
TGCAGCAGTCAGCCCGATAGGTCCATATCCGCAGCCGACATCGAGAATATTCCCATCCGCTTCCGGCTGTTCAAATGTCTCGATTAATAATTTAGACCCAAAATCCACTTCACCCTTTGAAAAAACACCGTTATCTGTTTTAAAGCGGAATGGGAATCCCATTAGTGTATAGCTCCAGATTTTAGGGCTGCTATCAACTTGCTGTGTTTTGGAATAGTAGTGTTCAGACATGAAATCACCTCCAGGAGTATATATAAGAAGATAAAAGGAGAATCACAAATTATGTGGTTTCGAAGGAATTATATAGGATTGCCTATTAAAAAGCAAAAAGTTATAACAAAACCGTAACTGCTGAAGCCAGACGCAGACAAGTTCATCCACAGTTATAAACATTTCGCTGTTTTTTTAATTTCCCAAAACAAAAAGCCCGCTTAAGCAGCGGACTTTTCATAAAGGCTATTACTTAACTTCAACGCCAGCTCCAACTTCTTCAAGCTTAGCTTTAACTTCTTCAGCTTCTTCTTTAGAAACGCCTTCTTTAAGAGCTTTTGGAGTGTTGTCAACAAGTTCTTTCGCTTCTTTAAGTCCAAGACCTGTGATTTCACGTACCACTTTAATAACTTTGATTTTTTGGTCGCCTGCAGAAGCAAGAACAACGTCAAATTCAGTTTGCTCTTCAGCAGCGCCACCAGCAGCAGCTCCGCCCATCATTGCTACAGGAGCAGCAGCAGTTACACCAAATTCTTCTTCAATAGCTTTTACTAAGTCGTTTAGTTCTAAAACAGTCATAGATTTAACTGCTTCAATGATTTGTTCTTTAGTCATGATTATGTTTCCTCCTTATTTTTGGTTTGAATCTATTAGTTTAACGCTAAAATTAACTTACGCGCCTTGTTCTTCTTTTTGATCTGCAACAGCTTTTGCAGCAAGAGCAAGATTGCGGATAGGTGCTTGAAGTACGCTGAGTAGCATAGAAAGCAAGCCTTCGCGTGATGGTAGTTCAGCAAGAGCTTTGACATCTTCTACTGAAGCGATATTTCCTTCGATTACACCTGCTTTAATTTCAAGTGCTTCATGCTTTTTCGCGAAATCATTAAGGATTTTCGCTGGAGCAACTACATCTTCTGTGCTGAACGCGATTGCGTTAGGTCCAGTTAAAGACTCGTTTAAACCGGAAAGTTCAGCAGCTTCAGCAGCACGGCGAGTCATTGAATTCTTGTATACTTTGAATTCCACGCCAGCTTCACGAAGCTGTTTACGAAGTTCAGTAACTTCAGCAACAGTAAGACCACGGTAGTCAACAACAACTGTTGATAAACTTGATTTAAGCTTATCAGCAATTTCGTCTACGATTTGTTTCTTTTGTTCGATAATGCTGCTCATCCTTACACCTCCTGTAGAATTTTCTACATTCATACCGTTCAATAAAAAACCTCCACGACTTTGCAGACATGGAGGAAGTATACAATAGCAAGAAAAAGCAATTCTATCGTAATACCTCGGCAGGAAATTAAGCAATTAAGCACCTGCTGTCTACGGCACAAATGTTATTATATTTTAACAACAAAATACATATTACAGCATGTATTTCAGAATGTCAATTGGTATTATTTAACTGCAACAGATGATGGATCTACTTTTACGCCAGGTCCCATTGTAGAAGTAACAGAAACGTTCTTCATGTAAGTTCCTTTAGCAGCAGCAGGCTTCACTTTCATCATTGTGTCGAAAATCGTGTTGAAGTTTTCAACAAGCTTTTCGTCTTCGAAAGATACTTTACCGATTGGCACGTGGATGTTACCAGCTTTGTCAACACGGTATTCAACTTTACCTGCTTTGATTTCGTTAACTGCTTTTTGAACGTCAAAAGTAACTGTGCCAGTCTTAGGGTTTGGCATTAAGCCTTTAGGTCCTAATACGCGGCCAAGTTTACCAACTTCACCCATCATGTCAGGCGTAGCAACGATTACATCAAAGTCGAACCAGCCTTGGCTGATTTTGTTGATGTATTCAGAATCGCCTACGAAATCTGCTCCAGCAGCTTCTGCTTCTTTCGCTTTTTCGCCTTTAGCGAATACTAGAACTCGCTGAGTTTTACCAGTTCCGTTTGGAAGAACAACCGCTCCACGGATTTGCTGGTCAGCTTTCTTAGGGTCAACTCCAAGGCGGAATGCTACCTCAACAGTTGCATCAAATTTTGCAAAATTAGTTTTCTTCGTAAGTTCAATTGCTTCAGCAATCGGGTAAGCTTTTGAAGAATCAACAAGCTTCACAGCTTCTGCGTACTTCTTACCTTTTTTAGCCATTTTTATTTCCTCCTTGATTGTGGTTTTAGCGGAATAACCTCCCACGTTTAAAAGCGGAGGCGCCTTGGTCAGACCCGACAAGTATATGACAAGCCTCACTGAAAGATGTTCTTTAACTTTCCGGGAGGATTGGCATATGACCTCGAGGGGCTAGGCGCCGCAGCTAGACAGTAAAAGCGGAGGCGCCCATTAAGGCGCCCGCTCTTGACAGAACAAAGGTTGCGAGTGAAACCAAATTCACCGTCGCAACCTCATCCCTAAATCTGCTTCATACATGGATTAGTCTTCGATAACGATACCCATGCTGCGTGCAGTACCTTCAACCATACGCATTGCAGCTTCTACGCTTGCAGCGTTTAGATCAGGCATCTTTGTTTCAGCAATCTCGCGTACCTTGTCACGCTTGACTGTTGCTACTTTATTACGGTTTGGTTCACCAGAACCAGACTCGATTCCAGCCGCTTTCTTAAGAAGAACTGCAGCAGGAGGAGTTTTCGTAATAAATGTAAATGAACGGTCTTCAAAAACCGTGATTTCAACAGGAATGATTAAGCCAGCTTGTTCAGCTGTGCGAGCGTTAAATTCCTTACAGAATCCCATGATGTTAACACCTGCTTGACCTAGTGCCGGTCCTACCGGTGGTGCAGGGTTCGCTTTACCTGCAGGGATTTGCAGCTTTACAAGTTTGATTACTTTTTTAGCCACGAGACACACCTCCTTAAAGTCCGTGATGTGGTAATAGGGAAAGTTCCCTCCCACTCAACTTATAGTCTTTATATTAAGATAAAGAACTTTTAACTACTGTCCAGTCTCTTTGTCCGAGACATACTGACCTTTGAAATATTATCACTTTTCAAAGCCAATTTCAAGTTTTTTTACAAAGATATATAAAAGTACTTTCACAGAAGACTGATTCTTACAGTTTTTCAATCTGTGAAAAATCAAGTTCAACCGGAGTGTCACGGCCAAACATGTTCACAAGCACTTTAATCTTTGCCTTATCTTTATCAATATCTTCAATCGAGCCTGTGAAGTTCGCAAACGGACCTTCGTTCACCTTAACAGTTTCGCCGATCTCAAAGTTGATATCAAAGCGGGCTTCTTCAACACCCATATGCTTAAGAATATGAGTAACTTCCTCAGGCAATAGCGGAGTCGGCTTTGAGCCTGAACCTGCCGAACCTACGAAGCCGGTTACACCCGGAGTATTTCTTACTACATACCAGGAATCATCTGTCATCACGATTTCTACCAGTACATAACCAGGGAAGACCTTGCGCTTCACTACTTTTTTCTTGCCGTTCTTCAATTCTGTTTCTTCCTCTTCCGGGACTACCACCCGAAAGATCTTATCTTGCATACCCATTGATTCAACACGTTTCTCCAGATTGGCTTTCACTTTATTTTCGTAGCCGGAGTACGTATGAACAACATACCAATTCTTTTCCATTCACGAGGACTTGTTCGTCCTTCCCTCCCTGTATTCCAATTTATTATTTTTCTCCAAATTAAAAAACCCGTTTCCGGGCTTTGCAAATGTTTCCTGTGTTATTCTCCATTATACCATGGAAACTCAGGGGTTATTCAAGAATTATACGAATCAATTCAGAAATTCCCAGGTCAATCACTGCAAAAAACAGAGCGAAGAACGTAACTGTAGCAAGAACGGTAACAGTATAGCTTGTCAGCTCTTTGCGTTTAGGCCAGCTGACCTTTCTCATTTCCCGGCCAACTTCACGGAAAAAATTCACGATGCGCTGCATTTCGTAACCCCCAACTTTCAAAAGATATATCCTTTAACAAGAAGCGAAAGCGGCTTCAAATCTGCATAAAACACTCAGCTTCAGTCTATTAAAAGAACAAACTTCTTATCTATATAATCACTTTGTTTCTTTATGGATCGTATGAGCACTGCATGTGCTGCAGAATTTCTTCAATTCCAGCCGTACAGCATCATTTTTTCCCGCAGTGGAATAGTTCCTGGAACCACATACGGAGCAAGCCAAAATCACTTTTTTTGTCATATTTCCACCTACTAAGTCACATTACGCCCTTAAAACTTTAACACGCACCCTAAAACATGTCAATAACTGCAAAAAAAGCATAGTGTTGGGAAATTATGTCTAAAGTGAAAATTCACGCACTTCCAGATATCTTTCAAGCTTTCTTTTCACCCGCTGAAGAGCATTGTCAATCGATTTAACATGACGGTTCAGTTCTTCAGAAATTTCCTGATAGGACTGCCCATCCAGATAAAGAGCAAGCACCTTGCGTTCAAGGTCACTCAAAAGCTCGGACATTTTCACTTCAATATGATCAAATTCTTCCTGGTTGATAATCAGCTCTTCAGGGTCCATAACCTTCGCCCCAGAGATAACATCCATAAGCGTTCTGTCCGATTCCTCATCATAAATGGGCTTGTCCAGAGACACATATGAGTTCAGCGGAATATGCTTTTGGCGGGTCGCCGTCTTAATGGCGGTTATGATTTGCCTGGTGATGCACAGCTCGGCAAACGCTTTAAATGAAGACAGCTTGTCCTCTTTAAAGTCACGGATCGCCTTGTATAAGCCGATCATTCCCTCTTGTACAATATCTTCTTTATCTGCGCCAATCAAAAAATAGGATCTTGCTTTTGCCCGGACAAAGTTGCGGTACTTATGAATAAGATAATCCAGCGCCTCACTCTCGCCCTTATGAACGAGCTCCACTATTTCTTCGTCCTCAAGCTGCATAAAGTCTATAAGATTTTCGTCGATTGTCTTGAAGTCAGCACTCACTAGGATCCCCCCGACCGTACAAGCATGGTTAGAAACATTATACAGCACGGTTTTTTCAAGCGTCAACCGCTCATTGGCCTCCTCTGCGCCATTTTTCAAAAATTTCTGCCACTTCATCACTGAGAGGTATCTTGGAAACTGGCTTTTTCTCCTGAATTTTTTTTACTTTTTTTTCGATGCTGCTTTCAATCAGATTCATTTCATTCAGAAGCTCCCTCGCTGATTTCCTTAACGCGCCCTGGCCAAATATGACCCACTGCTCTGTGAAATCGGAGGTTGCTACATGAATTTGAGTTTTAATATTACTGAGATCGATAGCCAGTTTTTCGATGCGTTCATCGGCCGTTTCATTATTCCGCGTAAAAATAACTTCGATCTTTGAATTCTTAAACTTTTTTTCCGTGCCCTTTACATAGTGGGCATCAAACACGACAATCACTCTGTACCCGGAATATCCCTGGTACTCGGCCATTTTTTCAATCAGTCGGTCTCTGGCAGATGATAAATCCTTGTCTTTGAGTTCCCTGAGTTCCGGCCAAGCACCAATTATGTTGTATCCGTCAACAAGAAGGATGTCCATTTTTATCCCTCAAGCGGGTGACGTTTCCGATAAACCTCATACATGAGCAGTGCAGCCGCAACTGATGCGTTAAGGGAAGTAACATGTCCAGCCATCGGCAGGTTAATGAGGAAGTCGCATTTATCACGTATCAGGCGGCCCATTCCTTTACCTTCACTGCCAATCACAAGACCTAAAGGCATCGCTCCATCCATCTGGCGGTAGTCCTGTTTCCCTTTTGCATCCGTACCGGCGATCCAGACGCCTCTTTCTTTTAATTCATCAATCGTTCTCGCCATATTGGTAACACGGACAACCGGAATATACTCGATCGCACCTGTTGAAGCTTTAGCTACCGTTGCTGTCAGCCCGACCGCTCTCCTCTTCGGAATAACAATTCCGTGTGCCCCTACTGCATCTGCCGTTCTCATGATGGACCCAAGATTATGCGGATCTTCTATCTCATCCAGAAGCAAGAAGAACGGTGCTTCGTTTTTCTTTTCTGCAGCAGCAAACAAATCGTCAATTTCTGCGTATTGATAGGCAGCAACCTGTGCGATGACGCCTTGATGATTTCCCTCTGCCATCCCATCTATTTTTTTCTTGGGTACAAACTGGACCAGCACCCCGGCGGACTTCGCCAAACCGATTACCTGCTGCATCTGCCCGCTTTGCGAACCTTCAGCAATAAAAATCTTATTAATATCCCTCTCTGACTTCAATGCTTCAATGACGGGATTCTTCCCAATGATAAAATCCTGGCTCATTTTACCGCTCCTCCTTTCTTTTTCTCAACTAAATCTATGGATTCCATAATCAGCTCTTCCATCCGCTCCTGTCTTTTCGCTAAAAACAGATAGCCGATCAGAGATTCAAAAGCTGTGCTGTATCTGTATGTTTGGACATCTGTATTTTTCGGCACCGAACCGGACTTGGCATTCCGCCCCCTGCGGACGACCGCCAATTCTTCTTCTGTCAGCCGTTCAGCGTCTATTAATTCATGAATGATCAGGGACTGGGCTTTTGCAGAAACATACCGGGTCGCCTCCTTATGAAGAAAGTGAGGCCGAACCCGTCCATTTTGAAGGAGATGGTGGCGTATATAGGTCTCAAATACTGCATCTCCCATATACGCCAAGGCAAGACTATTCAATTGTTTTTCATCTACTTTTTTATCATAGTGAAGCATTGCTTAGCCTCTTTTCCATCTGATTCCCTGCGGTGTATCTTCAAGGATAATATTCATTTCTTTCAGCTGATCACGGATTTTATCTGCCAGTTCGAAGTTTCGCTCTTTTCTGGCCTGCTGCCTCTCTTCAATCAGCTGCTCGATTTCTTCATCCAGAAGATCTGCATGTGCCTCTTCAAGTGAAAGCCCCAATACATCAAACAGTGTTTCAAATTTTTTCGTGAAAGCATCGATCACTTCCACAGCTGTGTTTTTCTCCATCAGATAATAATTCGCAAGCTTAGACAGTTCGAACAAAATGGATACAGCATTCGCTGTGTTAAAATCATCATCCATATCTTGAATGAATTGCTCATGAAGTGCTGTAATTTTATCCAGCCACTCCTGATTATTATCGGTCAGGTTCACACTTGCTTCTCTGCGGTGCTGCAAATTGTGATAAGACGTTTTAATGCGCTCAAGCCCTGTCCGGGTGTTTTCCAGAAGCTCATCACTGTAGTTGATCGGATGCCTGTAATGAACCGACAGCATGAAAAACCTTAAAACCTGCGGGTCATGCTTTTGGATAATGTCATGAACCAGGACGAAATTCCCCAGTGATTTGGACATTTTTTCGTTGTCGATATTAATATACCCGTTGTGCATCCAGTAGCGGGCGAAGGTTTTTCCTGTCAGTGCTTCCGACTGGGCAATTTCATTTTCATGATGCGGGAAGGCCAGATCCTGACCGCCGGCATGGATGTCAATCATGTCCCCAAGGTATTTCTTCGCCATCGCGGAGCATTCGATATGCCATCCGGGTCTTCCTTGCCCCCAAGGACTCTCCCACGCGATTTCCCCTTCCTTCGCCGCTTTCCAAAGAACAAAGTCAAGGGAGTCCTGTTTCTTCTCGCCGACGGCAATGCGGGCGCCGACTCGCAATTCATCAATGGACTGATGAGAAAGCTTGCCGTACTCATCAAATTTCCGGGTATGGTAATAGACATCTCCCTCTGATTCATACGCAAAGCCTTTATCAATCAATGTCTGGATAAATTCAATAATGATATCGATGCTTTCTGTCACTCTCGGGTGGACATCAGCCCTTCTGCAGCCGAGCGCAGAAACGTCTTCAAAATAGGCATTAATGAACCGTTCTGCAACTGCTGGAACATCCGTTCCTAATTCGTTGGCCACGCGGATCAGCTTATCATCCACATCTGTAAAATTGGAGACATACTGTACATCGAAGCCGCGGAACTCAAGATATCTTCTTACGGTATCAAATACAATCGGCGGGCGGGCATTCCCTATATGGATATAGTTATAAACGGTTGGCCCGCACACATACATTTTCACTTTTCCCTCTTCCAAGGGAATAAAATCCTCTTTTTGACGAGTAAGTGTATTATAGATTTGAATGGCCATGAATCTGGCTCCTTTCTTTCCTCAATGTTTCCACTTCCGTTTTTAATTCCCGCAGCTCCCCTTCCAGTTCCTTAAACCGGTCTGCAATTGGATCGGGAAGATCACAATGATTTAAATCCTTGCTAATTTTCACACCATCCCGGATTTTCACCCTTCCAGGAATCCCGACTACTGTTGAATTAGGCGGAACCTCATGAAGAACAACAGAGCCTGCACCCACCTTAGAATTTTCGCCAATTGTAATAGAGCCCAAAACCTTCGCACCGGTTGCAATCAGCGCATTGTCCTTAATGGTAGGATGGCGCTTGCCTTTTTCCTTCCCGGTTCCTCCCAGTGTCACACCCTGAAAAACTGTAACATTATCACCGATTTCACACGTTTCCCCGATGACAACCCCCATGCCATGGTCGATAAAAAAGCGTCTGCCGATCTTTGCTCCCGGATGAATTTCAATTCCTGTGAAAAAGCGGCTGATCTGGGAAACCACTCTTGCAAGAAAATAAAACTTCCGCTTAAAAAGTGCGTGGGCAATGCGGTGTGACCAGACAGCATGTAATCCTGAGTAGGTTAATATTACTTCCAAATAACTTCTTGCTGCCGGATCCTGTTCAAATACCACTTCGATATCTTCCTTCATTCTTGCAAACATGGTTCATTTCCCCTCCTGGCATAGATCTTCTTTTTAATAAATATTTTTCTCATATACTGATTTCTTGCAGGTTTTGCATATAAAAAAAGCGTCTCTGCCACAATCGGACAGAGACGCTTTACGCGCGGTTCCACTCTGTTTAGGCTTAAACAGCCTCAACTTTAACTTGTTAACGGATAAGTTTCCGCTCAAATCTACTTGGAAGCTTGGCGTCCGTTCGAATTGAGGCTCAGAGGCGCACTTCAGAATAAAGAGAGGCTTAAACCACTTTCAGCCGGTGATGGTTTTCTCTAAAAAGCATCTTTTTTCTTACTTTTCCTCTTCAACACTTTTCAATATAGAATAATTTACTTAATACTATATTACATTTTCTCCAAGATGTTAACCAATAATGCTCATTAATCGAGTTTTTACTTTTTCTTTTCCTAAAAGCTCGATTGCCTGCGGCAGATCCGGTCCATGGGTTTGGCCGGTCGTTGCGGAACGGATAGGCATGAAGAGCTTTTTGCCCTTGTGGCCTGTTGATTTCTGCACAGCCTTCATAGCCGCTTTAATTTCATCTGCTTTGAATTCTGCAAGTGCATCAATTTCCTGCAGGAATGCAGTCAGCACCTCAGGAACCTGCTCTTCAGCCAGAACTTCCTTCGCTTCTTCATCAACGGTCATTTCCTCTGTAAAGAACAGTTCAGAAAGCTCGACAATCTGAGCGCCAAAGCTCATTTTTTCCTGGTAAAGAGTGATCAGGCTATTAACCCACTCTTCGTTTTCCTGCTGCCAGTTTCCGCTGATCTTCCCTGCCTTCACCAGGTGAGGGGCTGAAATGGACACCAATCGCTCCTGATCAAGCTTCTTCATGTACTGGTTATTCATCCATTCAAGCTTCTGCTTATCGAAAAGGGCAGGAGACTTTGAAAGGCGGTTTTCATCAAAGATATCGATGAATTCTTCTTTTGAGAAAATCTCTTCCTCCCCTGCAGGAGACCAGCCAAGTAGAGCAATAAAGTTAAAGAGTGCTTCCGGCAAGTAGCCGAGCTCTTCATATTGTTCAATGAACTGGATGATCGTCTCGTCGCGCTTGCTCAGTTTTTTGCGGCTTTCATTGACAATCAAAGTCATATGTCCAAACACCGGAAGGTCCCAGCCCAATGCTTCATAAATCATCTGCTGTTTAGGCGTATTGGAAATATGGTCATCCCCGCGCAGAACATGGGAAATTTTCATCAGGTGATCATCCACTGCTACGGCAAAATTGTAGGTAGGTGTGCCGTCTTTCTTAACGATGACATAATCGCCAAATCCATCAGACTCGAATGACACTTCCCCTTTTACCATATCATTGAATGTCAACATCTTGCCTTTTGGCACCAGGAAGCGGATGCTGGGCTTTCTGCCTTCAGCTTCAAGTGCAGCTCTTTCTTCCTCTGTCAGGTGGCGGCATTTTCCAGAGTAAGCAGGAGTATCGCCTTTTGCAGATTGAGCTTCACGCTCTGCTTCAAGCTCCTCTTCCGTACAATAGCATTTATAGGCATGCCCTTTTTCGAGCAATTCCTTATAGTAGGTTTCATAGATATGATTTCTTTCAGATTGGCGGTACGGGCCATATTCGCCTTCCCTGTCAATGCTTTCGTCCCAATCCATGCCGAGCCATTTTAAATAATGAAGCTGGCTTTCCTCGCCGCCTTCAATATTACGTTTTTTATCTGTATCCTCAATGCGGATGATGAACTTTCCGCCTTTGCTTCTTGCAAACAAATAGTTAAAAAGCGCCGTTCTCGCATTTCCGATATGCAAATGCCCAGTCGGACTCGGAGCGTAGCGGACGCGGATTTCATTTGACATACTGACTGCCTCCTTAAAATCTTGAATCTTGAGTTTATCGTAAGCTATATTTTAACACTCAGGTTTTTCTTCTGAAAGGTAATTTTAACGGTTCTCTATCTTTTTCAGCAAAACAGCGGCCTGGGAGGCGATTCCCTCTCCCCGTCCTGTAAAGCCAAGTTTTTCTGTAGTTGTTGCTTTCACATTAATATTTTCTTTTTCGGTTTCCAGAAGCTCTGCAATCCGCTCCTGCATTTTACCGATATGAGGAGCCATCTTCGGCTTCTGGGCAATGATGGTGCAGTCTGCATTAACCAGCTCATACCCTTTTTCTTTTACGATTCCCCATACATGCTGCAGCAGCTTTGCCGAATCGGCATCCTTGAATTCAGGATCGGTATCAGGAAAATGCCGTCCAATGTCTCCTTCTCCAATGGCCCCAAGGCAGGCATCTGCCACTGTATGCAGCAGGACATCTGCATCTGAATGCCCTAAAAGCCCTTTCTCATATGGTATTTCAATACCCCCGATAATCAGCGGTCGTCCTTCAGCAAACTGATGAACATCAAAACCTTGTCCAATCCGAAACATGATAACAATCCCCTTTACATATGACTTCTTTTCTTTATAATTGCTTCCGCAAAATAAATATCTTCCGGCGTAGTCAGCTTAATATTATCGTAACTTCCCTCAACAATCACCACTTCATTCCCTAACCGCTCCACGAGGCTCGCATCATCTGTTCCTAAAAAGCCGTCTCCGTCTGCCTTGCGGTGTGCTTCAAGCAGGGAAGAAACACGAAAGGCCTGTGGAGTTTGAACAGCCCACAGGCAGGAACGTTCAAGTGTTTCTGTAATTAAATGCCCGTCAGCTTTTTTAACGGTATCCTTCAGCGGCACTGCGAGAACAGCAGCTCCTTTTTCCCAGGCTGCTTTCACCAGAGGCTGCAGTAAATCCCGTGTAATAAAAGGGCGGGCAGCGTCATGAACCAGCACTACTTCCTCACCCGAAGCTGCCTTGGCCGCATTATAGACGCTATGCTGCCTTTCCCTGCCGCCTTCAACCATAGCAGCCACCTTCTTTATCTGATGCTGTTTTAAGAGAGTGCGCATTTCTTCCTCATCCTGAGGATTAATGGCCAGAACAATGCCCGTGCACTCCGGGTCACTCTCAAAAACTTTTAACGTATGTATAAACACAGGGACATCCCCAATTTCCAGAAGAAGCTTATTCCTTCCGGCTCCCATTCGTTTCCCCTGCCCGGCTGCCGGGAGAATCACTTGATAATTCATATTTTTGACTCCTCTTTTTAGAAAAGCGCAAGCGCCTTGGTCACCCCCGACAAGCACAAGACGAGCCTCCCAAAAAGGCGTTCTTTGCCTTTTTGGGTGGATTGCCCGAAAGGTGGAGGCGACTGCGCAGGGACGACAAGCATAAGACGAGCCCTGCAAGAAGGTGTTCTTTCCTTCTGGAAGGGATTGGCTTATGTCTCGAGTTCCTAGGAGCCGCAACTGGACAAGCTTGTGACCTCGAGGGGGTAGGCGCTGGAGCTAGACACTTATCGACGTTTAAAATTTTATACTTTCTATTTGTTAAAAAAGCAGGCAAAAAGGCAGGGAAATCAATCTCCCTGCACATTCTGTCCTACTTTCCATCATACATTATAAAGCTTTTTCCAGAAGTTTAGGTTTTGCAAAGATCATTCTTCCGGCTGATGTCTGCAGAACACTTGTGACAAGTACATCAATATGTTTGCCAATGTAATTTCTGCCTTCTTCCACCACGATCATCGTGCCGTCGTCCAGATAAGCAATCCCTTGATTCTGTTCCTTGCCGTCTTTTATTACCTGTACCTTCATTTCTTCACCTGGAAGCACAACCGGTTTTACCGCATTAGCCAGGTCATTAATATTAAGGACTGCCACTTTTTGCAGTTCACAAACCTTGTTTAAGTTAAAATCATTGGTCACAACGACGCCATTCGTTAACTTAGCCAGCTTCACAAGCTTGCTGTCCACCTCTTGGATTTCTTCAAAATCGCCTTCATAGATTTCCACATTAATCGAAAGCTCTTTTTGAATCCGGTTTAATATATCCAAACCCCGTCTGCCGCGGTTCCTCTTTAATACATCTGATGAATCAGCAATATGCTGAAGTTCTTCGAGCACAAACTGCGGAATGACAATCGTGCCTTCCAAAAAGCCAGTCTGGCAGATATCAGCAATGCGTCCATCGATAATAACGCTTGTATCAAGAATCTTGAGTGATTTTTTAGGTGCAGCTTCAGGCTCAAGTTCTTCTTCACTGCTCTTCTTTTTCTTGCTGGAAAATAAACTTAGAAGCTCATCCCGCTTTTTAAAACCAACCTGAAATCCCAGGTAGCCGAATATAAGCGTTAGCACAATGGGAGCAACGGTATTCAGTATCGGCACCTCAATCGCATTTAGGGCATATCCGATTAAAAAGGCAATGACTAATCCAAAAACCAGGCCGACACTTCCAAAAATAATATCTGTTATAGGTACTTTTACCAGTGATTCTTCTGCCCATCTCACGAAATTGACGACATGATCAACCGCCCAAAAAGTTAAAAGATAAAAAATAATAGCACCTAAAATGGCGGACACGTATGGATTGTTTAAAAGAGGAATGCCATCTAAACTGATTAATTTTAATAAGTCAGGAATTAAGAATATTCCAAGCGTTACCCCAATAATAAGGAAGCATGCCTGTACAATACGTTTTAACATTCCTTCACCTCCTTTTACTCATTATAAACAAATTCACAAAATTGAAACCCTGAATCCGGGGTATTTTCAATTTTGTTCCTTATAATTATTTCACGATAGTAAAAGACCTGTTTTAATTAATACTTTCATCCACCTTAAGGGTAGCACCATTGGCAATAAACTGTCAAATAATTAACCAACCATTTTAGCATAACCAATTACATAGTTCAATGGTCTCTTTATAGCTGGCGATCCGCAAAAACCTGCTCTTTTATGAGCTTGAGTCCCTCTTTAATTTTTCTTGCCCGCACTTCCCCGATTCCTTCCACCTCATCGAGCTCCTCTACACTTGCCGTGATGATATTTGGGAATTCTTCAAACCGGTTAATCAGATTTTCAATAATAATTGGCGGCAGGCGCGGAACTTTATTCAGCATGCGGAAGCCGCGGGGGCATATAAATTCTTCCGTGTGAATATAACCGTTGTACCCGAGAAGCTTTAGAATGACAGAGTCTTCGAGCATTTCCCCTTTTGAAAGGACCTGTAGTTTGACAAGCACCCCCCTGGAGTCGATGTCTTTTGATTGAGCATAATCTCTAATAATCCATTCTGCTTCCCGTTCAAGCTCCACCAGCAGCTCATTCATCTGGAGCCGGATCAGCCTTCCTTCTGTCCCCAGTTCACTTAAATAGGTGAGCAGCTCATTTTTAATGCGCAGAACCATTTCGATATTATGAAAAACATGCAGGATGTCACTGTAGGTAACAAGCTCCTCAAATTCAAGGATGCTGAGATTGCCGATGCTCTGTTCAAGAACGACCTTATATTTTTCAAGTGTCTGGACGGCTACATTCGCCTTCGTTAAAATAACGCCAATATCCCTCAGCGCATAGCGGGAATGCCCTTTATAAAGGGTAATGACATTGCGTCTCTGAGAAATGGCAATCACTAATGCTCCTGTTTGCCGGGCAACCCGCTCAGCCGTGCGGTGCCGCATGCCCGTTTCCGTAGAGGGTACACCAGGATCAGGAGCAAGCTGGGCATTCGCAATCAGAATCTTGTTCCCCTCTTCATTTAAAATAATAGCCCCATCCATCTTGGCCAGCTCATACAGATAACTTGGCGAAAATGGGCAATTAATTTGAAAACCCCCATCAACAAGGTTGCTCAGCTTTTCTTTTGAGCCCAATACAATCAGCCCGCCTGTATTGGCGCGCAGAACATTATCAATCCCTTCCCTGATAGGCGTACCCGGAGCCATGAACCGAAGGATTTCACTCATTGTTTTTTCGCCCATTTTTTTAGTCTCCATGTTTATCCCCCTAACGCAGCCTTTAGCGCTTCACCAACAGAGCTAACTCCGATCAGTTCGATGCCTCCCGGCGCGCTCCAGCCGCCAAGATTGTTCGCCGGCAGGATGACCCGTTCAAAGCCCAGCTTGGCCGCCTCCTGCACTCTTTGTTCGATCCTAGAGACTCTCCTGACCTCGCCTGTGAGTCCTACTTCTCCAATAATGCAGTCTGTTGCTTTTGTCGGCTTATCCCGAAAGCTAGACGCAATGCTGACCGCTATGGCCAAATCAATTGCCGGTTCATCAAGCTTTACTCCGCCAGCGACTTTTAAGTAGGCATCCTGATTTTGCAGGAGCATTCCGACCCGTTTTTCCAAAACGGCCATCAGGAGCGGGACCCGGTTATGATCGATCCCGGTTGCCATTCGTCTTGGATTTCCAAAGCTTGTCGGGGAAATAAGCGCCTGAATTTCAACAAGAACAGGCCTCGTCCCCTCCATGGAAGCAACAACTGTTGAACCGGCAGCCCCTTGTGACCGCTCTTCGAGGAAAATTTCAGATGGATTGGCTACTTCTTCAAGCCCAAGTTCCTTCATCTCAAAAATGCCCATCTCGTTTGTTGACCCGAATCTGTTTTTTACAGCTCGTAAAATCCGGTATGTATGATGGCGTTCACCTTCAAAGTATAAAACCGTATCCACCATGTGCTCCAGAAGTCTTGGACCCGCAATGGAGCCCTCCTTTGTAACATGCCCTACGATAAAAATGGCAATTCCCTTCGTTTTGCCAATGCGCATCAGTTCAGCGGTACATTCCCGAACCTGGGAAACGCTCCCCGGCGCCGATGTCACTTCCGGATGAAAAATCGTCTGTATGGAGTCGATAATGACAAAGTCAGGGTTGACTGTTTCAATCGTTCTGCTGATTTCTTCAAGGCTGGTTTCCGAATAAACGAGCAGACTGTCTGAAGAAACACCCAAACGGTCAGCCCGCAGCTTCGTCTGCCGCATGGATTCTTCCCCTGATATATAGAGGACTGAATGCTTCCTGTTCGCAAGCTGTGAGGACACTTGAAGAAGAAGCGTTGATTTCCCGATGCCCGGATCTCCACCGATCAAAACAAGGGAACCTCTTACAATCCCGCCCCCGAGGACACGGTTTAATTCTTTTAAATCGGTATGTATGCGGGGTTCGCTGACTGTTTCAATGGATGTAATCGGCGTAGCTTTTGCCGCTATGGCCGTTCCCTGTGAATGTGCAAAAGCGCCTCTTCTCGTTGAAGCAGGCTTCTCTACCTCTTCCACCATCGTATTCCATTGTCCGCACCCCGGACATTTTCCCATCCATTTCGCTGATTCATAGCCGCATTCCTGGCACATGAATTTCGTTTTTCTTTTAGCCATACTTCTTCCCCTCTCTGTACATTCATACCAGCCGCGGTAAAGGAAAATCTTATTATTACCGGCCTTGCGTGGAAGAACCAGTGATGAAAGAAGTGCGTTTACTTCCTATTCCCTTTTCCAACGGGTCTTAAAATGTTTTTGTCCAGATATCTTTTTCTCTCTTAAAATTAACATAAAACGGCTGAATAAGCCTCTTTTAAGGCTGCATTTAAAAATGGCCTGAAAGAGTACAAAAAGGTACACGTATAACAGGGACGTGTACCTTTTTGCTGTGTGTGATCATCTGATGCTTATATTATATGGTCCGTTACACCTTATTTTTGAAGGTTTGCTGTTCTGCTTGGTTCTGCGGTTCTCACCACAAATTCTCCATCCTTCACATCGATTACCACGCTTTGCCCGGTTAGGACTGTTCCTCTTAACAGCTCTTCGGATAAACGGTCTTCAATATGCTTTTGAATGGCCCGGCGGAGCGGACGTGCTCCGTACTCAGGATCATAGCCCTCTACCGAGATTTTTTCTTTGGCTGCGTCTGTCAATTCCAGTGTAATATCCTGTTCCTTCAAACGTTTCGTTAAGGTATCAGACATAAGCGAAACGATTTCCTGAAGATGCTTTTTCTCCAATGCATGGAAAACGATAATTTCATCGATACGGTTCAGGAATTCCGGACGGAAGGACTTCTTCATCTCTTCCATTACCTTTCCTTTCATATCTTTGTAATCCTGTTCTCCATCCTGGATGTTAAAGCCAACGTATTTGTTCCGCTTAAGTGCTTCAGCACCAACATTGGAAGTCATAATCAGAACAGTATTGCGGAAATCGACGGTTCTTCCCTTCGAGTCTGTTAATCTTCCGTCTTCCAATACCTGTAATAGGATATTGAATACATCAGGGTGGGCCTTTTCAATTTCATCGAGAAGCACAACAGAATATGGTTTTCTGCGGACTTTTTCGGTTAATTGGCCTCCTTCTTCATACCCTACATAACCTGGAGGAGAACCTACCAGACGGGATGTGGAGTGCTTCTCCATGTATTCTGACATATCGATGCGGATCATCGCATCCTCGTCACCGAACATAGCTTCTGCTAATGCACGGGCCAGCTCAGTTTTACCAACTCCAGTCGGGCCAAGGAATACAAATGAGCCAATCGGGCGCTTTGGATCTTTAAGGCCTGCACGGGCACGGCGGACAGCCTTTGAAATGGCCTTAACGGCTTCTTCCTGCCCGATTACGCGGGAATGAAGGATTTCTTCCAGGTTTAGAAGCTTTTCTGTTTCAGTTTGGGCAAGCTTCGAAACAGGGATTCCAGTCCAGCTGGCAACCACATTGGCAATGTCCTCAACCGTCACTTCACTGTTTTCTTTGCCCTGCTTTTCTTTCCATGTTTTCTTCGTTTCTTCCAGCTGTTCACGCAGGCGCTGCTCCGTATCCCTTAAGGAAGCCGCTTTTTCAAATTCCTGGCTTTGAACGGCAGCATCTTTCTCTTTTCTTACATCCTCAAGCTTAACCTCAAGCTCTTTCAGGTTTGGAGGCGTAGTATAAGAGCGCAGTCTTACCTTAGAACCCGCTTCATCAATTAAATCAATCGCCTTATCCGGAAGGAAGCGGTCTGAAATGTAGCGGTCTGACAGCTTTACGGCCGCTTCAATCGCTGCATCTGTAATGGTTACGCGGTGATGGGCTTCGTAACGGTCGCGCAGCCCCTCAAGAATTTGAACAGATTCTTCGGCTGTCGGCTCATCAACCGTAATAGGCTGGAACCTTCTTTCAAGTGCCGCATCTTTTTCAATGTATTTTCTATATTCGTCAAGTGTAGTTGCACCAATGCACTGAAGTTCGCCGCGGGCAAGAGATGGCTTTAGAATGTTGGAAGCATCAATCGCCCCTTCTGCTCCACCTGCACCTATTAATGTATGAAGCTCGTCAATGAATAAAATGATGTTTCCTGCCTGCCTGATTTCATCCATTACCTTCTTCAGGCGGTCTTCAAATTCACCGCGATACTTCGTTCCGGCAACCACTGTACCCATATCAAGCGTCATAACCCTTTTATCGCGAAGAGTCTCCGGTACTTCATTGTTAATAATCTGCTGGGCAAGGCCCTCTGCAATGGCTGTTTTACCTACACCAGGCTCACCAATGAGAACCGGGTTGTTTTTCGTTCTGCGGCTTAATACTTCAATCACACGCTGAATTTCTTTGCTTCGTCCAATAACCGGATCGAGGCTTCCTTCTCTGGCAATAGCAGTCAGGTCACGCGCTAATCCATCCAAGGTCGGCGTGTTCGCATTGGCTGCGGAGCCTCCCTGATGGCTGCCGGACTCATTGCTGCCTAACAGCTGAAGCACCTGCTGGCGCGCTTTATTGAGGCTGACTCCAAGGTTATTCAATACCCTCGCAGCAACTCCTTCGCCTTCACGGATGAGGCCAAGCAGGATATGTTCTGTTCCTACATAGGAATGCCCAAGCTTTCTTGCTTCATCCATGGAAAGTTCGATCACTTTCTTGGCACGCGGTGTATAGTGAATGGTCTGGGAAGCATCCTGCCCCCTGCCAATTAAATTCTCAACCTCTTTTTGGATCTTATCAGAGCCGAGGCCTAAAGCATACAGAGCTTTAGCCGCAATTCCTTCACCTTCGCGTACAAGCCCAAGCAGAATATGCTCTGTTCCGATGTTATTATGTCCTAAACGGATTGCTTCCTCCTGTGCTAACGCCAATACTTTTTGAGCTCTTTCCGTAAATCGTCCGAACATCATAATTTCATCCTCCCAACTCTTGATCTTCCATTTTTAATCTTTCCCTAATTAGTGAAGCCCTGCGGATATCACGTTCATGCGGTCTGAGCGGCCCGCCTGCATATTGCTGCAGGAATCCGGGCTGTGTCAGGATCATCAGCTCATTCAATATATTCTTTGATATGTTTTTGATGTACTGCATATCAATCCCCAGGCGAACATCTGACAAGCATTGTGCCGCTTCCTTTGATTCAATGATCCGGCTGTTTGATAAAACGCCATAAGAGCGGAAGACTCTATCTTCTAATTGTATGTTAGAAGTCTTTGCTAATGCTTCCCTTGCCGATCTTTCCTGAGAAATCAGCTGACTGACAACGCTTTTCAGATCCTCGGCGATATCTTCTTCTGACTTTCCGAGAGTGATCTGATTTGAAACTTGAAAGATATTACCTAAAGCTTCGCTGCCTTCCCCGTAAATTCCTCTAACAACTAAACCTAACTGGTTAATTGCCGGAATAATCCGGTTCATTTGGTGTGTGAGAACGAGGCCTGGCAAATGCATCATAACCGATGCCCTGAGCCCTGTTCCTACATTTGTGGGGCAGCTTGTTAAAAAGCCAATATCTTCATCAAATGCATAATCGGCTTCTTCTTCCAGCCAATCATCAATTTCATTTGCCATATTTAAGGCTTCAGAAAGCTGAAACCCTGGAAACAGGCATTGAATCCTTATATGGTCTTCTTCATTAATCATGATGCTGACTTCTTCATTTTCAGAAAGAAGGCAGGCACCATGAGTTGAATTCTCAGCAAGATGGGGGCTGATCAGATGCTTTTCCATCAGCACTCTTTTTTGAAGAGGCTGAAGGTTATCCATTAATAAAAGCTCCATTTCCCCAAGTTTTGAAAACGAAGAGTGCTCCACCCTTGCCTTTATTTTTTCAATGACTGCTTCTGCTTCTTCATTTGAAAATAAGGTAGGGAATTTAAATTGCTTTATATTGCGGGCGAGTCTGATTCGTGAGCTTAATACAATATCGGAATCAGGGCCTTCCGCACTCATCCAGGAGCTGATAGCTTGATTTATGAAACGTTCCAGCGACAAGCTACTCCCCTCCCTTTTGATCGGCATTGAGCTGTTTTTCCAAGTTCCTTATTTCATCTCTCAATTCTGCCGCTCTCTCAAACTCTTCTTTGGAAATCATTTCTTTTAAATGATTTTTTAAATCATCAATATTCCTGCGCAAATGAATGGTTCCCCCGATTCTGGCCGGAATTTTCCCGCTGTGTGAGGAATTCCCGCTGTGCAGCCTTCTAAGAATAGGGTTTAATTGATCTTTAAAAGTCTCATAGCAGCTGGCGCATCCAAAACGGCCAACTTTAATAAACTGCTGAAAGGTCAGGGAGCATTGCTCACACTGCAAAACCTTCTCCTGCTGAAAAGGATCCTGGCCCGATCCCTGAAAGGAAGGCTGAATATTTAAAAGGCCAGCAAGCAAGTTATTTATTGAAAAACCGGACCCGCTGCCCAGCATAAACATTTCACCTTTTTCCTGTGCGCATTTCTCACAAAGATGAAACTCTGCTTTCTCGCCATTTACAACCTTTGTAAAATGCAGCGTGGCCGGCCTTTGATTACATTCCTGACAAATCATGACTTCACCTCTCCAGCTCACTACTATTTATATTTCAAAGTGGTCAACATTGCCTTAAGCATTCTTGCCCTCAGCTCATCTCTGAAAGGAAGATCAATATACAGAACAGAACGGTCTATAACACTAAGCATTATTTTAGCTTCCCTGTGTGTTATAATCTCTTCTTCTACCAGACGGTAGATGACATTCTCCGCACTGCTCTGGGCAATCCTGCTCTGCACCAAAGATATTAACTGGTCAATCAAATCAGCATGGTCATAGGACTGGACTTTCATAATCCGGATGAAGCCCCCGCCTCCCCGCTTGCTTTCTACTGCATAACCTTTTTCAATCGTGAAACGGGTGTTGATCACATAATTGATCTGAGAAGGAACACACTGGAATTTGTCAGCGATTTCGCTTCTTTTAATTTCCACGATTTCCCTTTCACTCTTCTCTAAAACCTGTTTGAGATAATTTTCAATTATGTCGGATATATTTCTCACCAGGCCTCCCCCTATCTGACTTTGACTATATTTGACATTAATTATACATGATTTATGTAATTTCTTGCAATTGGCGGGTATTAATAATTTTCCCCCATTTTTTGACTTCCCAAACCTGATAATGGAAGTTAATGTCGATAACAATATATTTTTGGATGGGCGGGTTTGTGCTTGGTTGTGGAAAGTTTTTGGATGACAGCTGATGTGTATGGGCTGATTGGTCTTTGGAGCGGGGATGGCAAAGCTGGATTGAGCTGCTGGGATGTGTGCAGTTTTTAGATTCTTTGGTGCTGCATCGGTGCAGTTTATCTGACAGGTTTGGAAATTTATCTTGCATGTTTGGAGATTTATCTAACAGGTTTTTGATAATATCCAGCAGAAGTTTCGTTTTATCTAGCATGTTTCTTACATTTGGCACAATTCTTCTTTTCGGAGAATGAAATCGACTATTAAAACAGAGGGAGAGATGAGGAATGGCGCATATAATTTGATTCTGGCGCATCAATGCGAGAAGTGACGCATATCTGCATTTTCAATAAAAAGAAGAGTCCAGCAAAGATAATTACACACAAAAAAAGAACACCCATCAGG
>NZ_NJQY01000003.1:0-108828 GCF_010628845.1 Bacillus sp. 22-7
GGGTAGGCGCTGGAGCTAGACGTAGATAAATTCATCCACAAAGTTAAAACATATCGCGATTTTATAAATTCCTAAAAAAACGAAAAGAGGCAAGCCTTAAAAGGCTTGCCTTTATCACAGGATAACGCACAATCAGTCAGGAAACTTGCCTCCTGATTGGAGTTTCCCATTATCTAAAGGGCTGCTTATCCGCGGCGTCCGCCTCGGCCGCCCCGCTTTCCTTCAGTATTGCGCTTCAATGAAGAAATATTTTCTTCACTCGATTTTAAGAATTTTGCCATTTTGTCTTCAAAGCTTTCCTTCGGCTTAAAGTTTCCTTTTGAACGGAAATCTCTTGAACCACCGCCGCGGCGATCATCTCTTCCCTGGCGCGGTGGGCGCTGTGAATAAGAAGATTGGCCTTCCGGTCTGTCCACTGCTTTTTTGATGGACAAGGCAATTTTGCCTTCCTTCTCACTAAGCACTTTAACAGTTACTTCATCGCCAACTTTTAAATGATCATTGACATCTTTAACATAGCTGTCAGCTACCTCACTGATGTGAACTAGACCAGTCGTGCCGCCTGGCAGCTCGACAAAAGCTCCGAAATTTGTAATCCCTGTTACTTTTCCTTGTACCTTGCTTCCAATTTCGATTGACAAAAAAACTTCCCCCTCGGTAGTGTTAACAACGTCTTATTATAACTTTTTTTAAAGATAATTTCAATGCCGGTGATATCCCCCGATATTCTACCCGGAATTAAGGGGGTTAAAACCTGTTTTCGGGCGAAATTTATGTATTTGAACCCATTTTGGGCCGTTAAGTTCATTTTTTAATTGACTTCATTTGTATTTGAAATGTCAGCTTACGTTTGTCGAAGTTTAATGTTTAATTTTGTTTTCCATCAAATTAAACACTTTAACAACGAAACTTCTATCCAATAAAAACGTCTACTAAATAATGAGGAGGGAAAATTTGAATAGGTTGGTTTCTATATCAATACTGCTTTTATTAACAATAACTTTGACTGGATGTAATTTATTTGATTCTAAAAATGAATTACCAATCGAAATGGCAGCGTTTAATAGTCTTACGAACGAAGAAAAAGATTTAATTCCAGTAAGTCCAAAAGATTCAGTTGTTGAGAAAGTAACTGTCAATAGCGAGAACAAATCTTTGATTGATAAGGACTATGACAAAGGCGAAGTTTATTCAGTCACCTTTAATAATACAGAGACAGATTCTTCGGGGAAACTTACTGTTTTCGTTGATTTAGATAAGAAAACGGTTGTTGGAAAAGGTTTCACCAATAGCTAATAAAATCTTTTCAACTTCAATATGAACGGGAAAACCTTGAAAACGCGGGTTTCCTTTAACTTTAACTAAAGATCAACATTAAAGTTTAACAGAGCCATATTTAAAAAAATTTTTATGTGCGGATACCCCTTTTTTGTGTGCGTGATAAATTTTTTTATATGCTCATTGTGCTTTTTTATGTGCGGAAGGCTGATATAGCCCGATCATATTACTAATTTACAAACTAAAAAAACTCCTGAAACAGGAGTTTTACACACTATGACCACCCTGCAGAACCTTCCTGCTGAAATGACGCTTCATAATGAGTCCATACAGGGATGCCAAAACCTGCTGAAAGAGCATGCCAATGACTACAGGAACGGCAACTGGAGCGGGGAAATAAGTGACTGCCAGGACAGAGCCAACGCTTATATTCCTCATGCCTCCATTAAATGTAACAGCCACCGTCGTGCCCTGATCGTATTTCAGTACATTTGCGATGATAAAAGAGATCAGATAGCCCATAAATGCCACACAAAATACAGTGATCCCGATGAGGATCAATTTTAGATTGACCTCCTTCAGATACGGTGCAACAACTGCTCCATTCAGCATTACCACAATGGCCATGCCAAGCTTTGAAAAAGGAGATAGACGGCTGCTTAAGGCTGCAGCGCTTTTTCCTGCAAATTGATTGAAAAGCATGCCAAGAAAAGAAGGCAGAACAATCATGCCAAATAACCCGGTCATCATCGGCACGGCATCGATCTGTACAGATTTCTGGAAAAATACAGACAAGGTCAGCGGAACAATAAAGGGTGACAGAAAGGTATCTACCAGAATAATAGACAAGGTCAGCGGGATATTTCCGCGATATATCGAAACCCATATAAAGCTTGATATGCCAGTCGGAATGGCCATAGCCAATACCAGCCCGGTAATAGTTAAAGAATCATCCCCGAACGCAAGTGTACCGGTGCTCCAAGCAAAGAGAGGCATCAAAAAATGAAGCAAAAACAAAATGAGAAAAAGCGGCTTTGGATGATGCATAATTTCCTTTAAATAGCTAAAGCTCGAGTTCAGACTGCCTGAAAACGTCATAAATGCAAAAACCCAAGGAATGATAAAGGCAAAATCCTTTATATATCCTGCGAGCATAACACCAAGAACAACGCTTATTGGAGTAATCAATGGCATCATTTTCTCCAGCTGTTTATTGATTTGAATCAGCACACTGAGTACTCTCCTTTTCCGAATAATTGTATACCTGACTAAATATCTTATCATAATCCGGCTGGTTTTAGTTCAAAAATGAAAAAGAGCCAAAATCGGCTCTTTTGATTATTTCCGTTTTTCCGGCATATATTTCAGCCATTTTCCCAGTCTCCAGCTGTTCACCCCATACCCTGCAAGCGCAATGGCTGCGATGCCTGCGGATAACTGCATGATCAGCATTTCATCAGCATAAATTCCAAATCCTGACCCGGTTAAACCTAACATGAATAACTGAAAAAGCAGCTTTTTCCGATTTTCATAGATTTTAAATTGAAACTCTCTTTTTTGACCGGCCTCTTTCATTTTTTCCAATTTACGAGGTGTTTCCAGGAACTCCGCTGCTGAATGAAAAATTTTAAAGAACGGCTGGGATTGGATAATGTTCCAAATAAATGACCATTTATTCCCCTGTGACCTTAACCATTCTGTAAGAACTGGTTTCCCTAGCTCAAGAAGATCTTCATCTGGTGCCAGATGGCGAACAATTCCTTCGATTGTCATAAAGGATCTGCCCAGAAAAACAAAGCGTGTTGGCACCTGAATCGGAAGAGCTGCAATCAAATCATTTAGTTCAAGCTTAAGAGCCACTAAGTCCATATCCTTTACCTGAGAAAGGTCAAATGCCATCCATTCTGACAGGAGCTTCTCCAATGTTCCCGCATTAGCTTCCGGCAGAAGGAATCCCAGCTGTGACAGACATTCGACTGCTTTACTGTAGTTTTTAGCGAGAATGGATTCAATTAAATTCCTAAAAGAGACTGCATCTTTTTTTGAAATTTCACCGGCCATGCCAAAATCGAGAAGAATGATCTTCCCTTCCCTCATAAACTGCACATTTCCCGGATGAGGATCGGCATGAAACATCCCAGGTTCCAGCCATTGCGGCAGGAAGAGCTTCATCAATTGGCGGGCCAATTCCTTACGGGACATCTCTAGTTTTTCAACCGCTTCTGAATCATTGAGTCTTTTTCCCTCCACCCATTCCATCACAAGCACTTTCGAGGTGCAAAGCTCCTGATGCACATCAGGAATTTTCACCATCTCACTGTCTTTAAAGCGCTCCTTAAAATAAAGCAGGGTATCCTTTTCCTTTGTAAAGTCAAGCTCCCGCTCAATAACCTGCTTAAGCTCCTGAAAAAGGACTTTTAAATTAATGAATCCCTTAGGAATAGGGACAAACCGATCTGCGAACCATACAAGAATACTCAGGGTCCGGAAGTCGGTATGTACGATAGATTGAATATTTGGACGCTGCACTTTAATGGCGACAATTGAGCCGTCCTGCAGAGCGCCTTTATATACCTCTCCAATCGAAGCAGATGCTATGGCTTCTTTTTCAATCGCCACCACCTTTTTAGAGAGCTCGCTTCCCCACTCTTCGTTTAAAATTCTTTGGATTTCACCCCATTCGGACGGAGGCACCTTATCGGTCAGGTCTTGAAGTTCCTGGATGAAAGCTTTTGGAAGCAAATCAGAACGAATGCTGATGAACTGACCAATCTTTATCAGCAGCCCTTCTAATTCAAAAAGTGTTGTCCGGAATCTTTTCCCGATGCCAGACCATAATTTTTCCCACTCAGCTTCAGATTTGCGGGTCCATTTATACCAGTAAATCTGTAATATTATGAGAAGTGCCAAAGAAAAAACTTTATACATGCGGAGCCATTTACTTCTCGCCTTCATTTCCATCATCTTCTTCCCTATGTAAGATGTACTGTATTATTCTGTAATACAGGCTAAATACCCTTTTCTTTTATACGACAGCATGTTTAAAAAGTTTCATAACGTGAAAAAAACAGCCCGTCCTTACACAAAGGACAAGCTGTTTGCCTGATTCTCCTGGATATACTGATGAGTTATGTTAACAATCTCTTCCTTATCATGGTCCATGGATGCCACATGATAGGAGTTATAGAGCGATATAGCTTTCTTTTTCTCGGAGCCAATCTTTTGAAAAATAAAATCTGTACACCCTGCAGGCACAACATGATCTTCTATCGACTTAAAGCCTAATACAGGTGTTTTAATGGAAGGCAATAGGTCTGGTGTTCTTTCCATGACTTTCTGCAATTCGAAGATGGAGAGGACCGGAACTTTCCCGTACGTAATTTCCTCTACATCCTCTTTTTTAATATCCGGTGCACCTTCATCAATGTACCTGGGGTTTGATTTCCCGATTAAATTTTCATAACATGGAACCCGGAGAGCGGCATTTATTAACACTATACCTGCAATTTCCGGATATTTATTAGCAAGCCAAAGTGTCAAGGCACCACCCATCGATTGACCTGCAGCATAGACAAATGTGCATCTGTCTTTTAGAAATTGATAACCCTTTTCTGCTTCAGCAAACCAATCCTCATGAGAGGTATTTTCAATATCTTTATAATGTGTGCCGTGGCCTTTAAGCCTTGGTGCAAAGACAGTATAGCCAAGCCTGGCAAACGATTCCCCCAAAAACCGGACACTCTGGGGAGTTCCAAGAAAACCATGAGTGATCAGGATCCCAATCTCATTGCCTTCATAGTAAAATGATTCTGCACCGTCCAAAACAGGATAACGTTCATTCATAATCTGTTCCTCCCTCAGAATTAATTATTCACATTATATAACCAACTATTCCGACCTGTCAACTTGTATTTAAACAAAAAAAGACCGTCCAAAACATATATGGAGCGGTTAGACTAAAGAAAGTATTAACACACAGATAAGGACGGCGTAACATGCACCAAAGATAATTGCCCTTACATTAGAGTTTCGTGTATAACCTGTGAAGTCTGCAGGTGATTGAGCACCATCCACCTTCCTGCTGTGAATAATCATGCTAATATTGATCAAGGCCAGAATCGCGATAGTCAGAAAAAATAAAAACATCGGCTCTATTTTCAGAATTTCCCCGGAATCAGAATGGAAGTAAGCATTGAAAATAGGATGCTGCTGACAAGCAAAGTCCAGATACTCCCCATTGTCCGCTGCTTACTCCATTCATTGCCCATTTTTTCTTTTTCATAGATGGCCACTTGTTTGATATAAGGAAAAATAGATTTGGCGGAATTACGCTTTACCCATCCCAGAATCGATTGAATCAGAGTTACAATGCCGAGGAAAATAAACATTTGTGAATAAGTAATATCTATTAATATTTGTAAGATGTACGAAGCTGCTAAGAAAAAAAGGATGCTGCCATTTAAGAACAGAAGCTGCCTGACTCTCAGTTTCTTAATTTCATAACCGGTCACGATCCCGCCTCCCTCTGTCTAATGAAATAAATAATGGGGCTCACGATTCCCAGAATGACAATCACAAGGAACATCCAAAATCCGCTTCCTCCTCCCATCCCTAACTCATCGGCAAGTATGGCTTCAAAAAATAGAACCTGGCCAGATATAATAATTGAAATGAGTGCAACCGCCATAACTGTATATCCGTTCAAGAAACCCTGCAAGGCTCTAGGAAGCGAAACAAGAACGAATAGAATTACAGCAATTAAAAGGAAACTGGACATCACCGGCCTCAATAGTGTAAAAGTTCCGTCTGTTACAAAAGATTCGTAAGTGTACATAAATCCCCCTAATAATTGCTAGAATAGTATTATTTTACAATTTAACAAGAGCCGATGCTACCCAAAAAAAACGGCTGCACTTTTTTGTGCAGCCGTTTTTTAATATCTCTCAAGTAATTCAATAATCACTTTAAATGCTGAGGTTGTATCCATATAGGCGTATTTGCCTTTCCCATTAAAAAAATTGCCAGTTTGTATGACAGGATATCCCATTCCTTCGAGCAATCTGACTTTTTCATCCAGGTTATCGACAACGAACGAAATATGATGGACACCTTCACCGTATTTCTCCAGATGTTCCTGCCAAGTGCTTGGTGAATCACCTGGTTCGATTAATTCAATTTGAATGAAAGGCGTATTGATGAACATATATCTTGATTTACCTTCAGTTGGCTGACCTCTGAACATAACCTGTGTGGTTTCACTTGGGCCAGATTGTATAATGGGCGGCATATCTGCACCGAGAAGCTTACAATAAGCTTCTGCAGCTAATTCCAGATCTTTTACCACGATTGCCAGCTGCTCGACTATATTTGTTCCAAGCAAAGAGCTATGTGATTCTTGGGCAGCTGCAGTGGTTCTTGCCTCAGAGCTTTCCAGGAGTTCAACCAATATCTTGCAGTCTTTCAAGGTATCTGCATAAACATATCTGCCTTCACTTGCTGTAAACTCCCCGCTTTGCAGTGATGAATATCCGCTTTCCTCAAAAAAAGGCATCCGCTCTCTGATGGATTTCACATCAAAGGCAATATGGTGTATGCCTTCCCCTGCTCTATCCAAAAACTCCCGCATCGTGCCTGGTTCTTCATTTGGTTCAATCAGTTCAAATTGAACAGTGGGCGTATTTAGAAATGCTAATTTGCTTCTTGATGCAGTAGGCATTCCACGGTAAATTACCTTCGATACTTCCTGATCACCTGTTAAAAACCACCCAGGTTTTGGAACACCCAGTAAACTTGAAAACGCCTCACAGGCCTCTTCAATATCCCGTACAACAAATGCCAGCTGGTTAATGGCCTGATTTCCTGCTAATGGCGCTTTAGCGGTTTTGCTTTCTGCCATAAAAACACTCCTCCTAAATAACGCTTCTCCTCAGGATAAACCCCGTACAGCAAGTCCTCCATCACTTGAAATCACTTCGCCTGTTATGGCACGGGATTGATCAGAAGCAAGCAATAGATACGCTCCAACATGGTCTTCACTGGTCATGGCTATGCGAAGAGGATTCCGGGATTTAATGCTCTTCGCTTTCGTATCCTGATCGACTGCTTTCACAAACGGCTTAAGCGGGTGAATGACATTGAGTGCCGTCAATGTGCCGCCGGGGGCGACTGCATTTATTCTTATATCCGGGGCTAATTCAAAGGCAAGCTGGCGCATTAAGCCGATTTGCGCATGCTTGCTTGCTGTATACCAGACTCCGCCCCCGTCCGGGTAAAAGCCGGCTCCGGAAACCGTGAAAATCATATTTCCATTTGTTTTTTTCAATTCATCGGCTGAAGCTTTTGCACCATTAAAATACCCTTTGACATTAATATTGAATAACAGGTCATAGGCATCTGACATGGCCTCTGGTGTTACTTCACTAAATTTGGCAAACCCGTCGAATACGCCGGCGTTGGCAACGAACACATCCAGTTTCCCCGCCGCTTCCACAGCAGCTTCAACGGCGTGAATGTGATCCTCGTATTCAGTGACGTCTCCTTCTATGCACAAAACACGATCCCCGAATTCCTTTTTCAATTGCTCGAGGCCAGCTGCTGACTTATCCAGGACCGTTACAAAGGCTCCTTCTTGTATAAAACTTTCTGTAACAGCCCTGCCGATGCCAGAGGCGCCCCCGGTCAAATAAACTGATTTTCCGCTAAGCAGTGCCATACTGGATGCTCCTCCTTATACAAAAATAGCAAGATTTCTGGTATTGAGTGTCGTCTGATCAACAATGAAAACCCTCTTGGATAATTTCCAGACGCCATCTTCATATATAAATTCATCACGCCGTTCTCCTGAAATCAGGTCATGATGGATGTCTGTACTGCGGCTGCGATAGATTAGAAGATAACTATTTACAGATGCTTTTTCATTCGGCACATAGTCTGTCAGTTTGACATTGCTTACATAGCGGCGGGTGCGGGAAGGCGGAATTTCCGCCCAGGCATAATCTGTTTTTAACCGTTCGACTCTCAGGCTCAGCAACTCTATATCATCATTAAACGAAAACATATCTGCCGCATAATCCGGCCTTTCAGTGCCTTCTTTATTGACGCGTACAGGCATTTGATAAATCAGGGATGAATGCATAAGGCTGAACCAGCCATCAAAATCAATATGATCAAGCAGCTCAGCTTCTCTGTAGAGCCATTGTTCAAATTCATAGGTTGCGAGCATTTTCTCTAAACTCATTCTGTATTCCCCCATTTCCAGGCATTGTTCCAGTTTACTTAAACGTTCATGAGATCAAGCCAATAGCGATAGAAGTTTCTTTGATTCGCTTCAGAAAACTTATCATCGTAGACAACACCAGGACCGGTGAAATCACTGACCGGTTCACGGTGCATCCCCATCGTATAATTGTAGACAAGTTCTTTCATAACAGGCATTGGACCTGATGCGGCAGCGGTTATGTCAGTAAATACTTCTGTATCATCCTGTTCGAAAATGCCTGAAGGGCTGAACGTTAAAATGAATGAATCCCTTGAACGTTTCTTCCAGTCCTCTGCCGCATTTTTCTCTACGAGGAACCAGGCGATCACTTCCATTTTATCTGGCCCAATTGGCCTCCACATGCGAACGGTTGTATTCGATATCAGCTGCCCTTTCACTTTTGTATGCGAAATGAGGAAGCTAAGGTTGGGAAAGATGTTTCCGATCATATTTTTCAAATTGGCCAGCACATCATATTGTTCATCTGTTAAATTGGATTGATATTCAGATTTCAGCTCTTCAGGGAATGCGAAGTCAGGATTAGGTGTGCCCAGATTTAACCCATGCCCGTTCATTGTGTGAATCTGGTATCCCTTTTTGGAATATGTGGCACTGGGCACCATGCCCAATTTTGCAATGGATCCATGAGTGACCATCGTGTGGTAGGAATCGCCGACAAAGTTATCTGCTCCTACCTTCCAGTTTGAATGAATGATGAATCTTTGCGGAGGGCCGACGACTTCCATTTCAGCACGTCCGGCTAAAATGTCCAAATACCATTTGAAATCGCCCAAAAAATCTGAAAGAGACTCTGCTTCTTCATTCCAGGTTCCAAAAATAAGGCCTTTATACGATTCAATCCTTATTTTGTGGAGTCCCAGCTTGGACTTATCCAGGTCAGTTCCATAAATATCCTTCTGCAGAGGCACTCCAGTCAGATCACCATTGTTTTTAAAATTGAATCCATGATAAGGACATACAAAAGAGGATTTATTTCCTTTGTCAGCACGGCATAATTTCATTCCCCGGTGTGTGCACATATTGTAAAAGCCGCGGATTTCATTCTCTGAATCTCTTGTAATGATAATCGAGTAGCCTGCTAAATCTCTTAACATATAATCATTTTTATTTGGGATTTCTGATTCATGGCCAATAAAAAGCCAGGTTTTCATAAACACCTTTTTATGCTCAATATCGTAAATCTTAGGATCTGCGAGGATAAAAGCAGGAATGGACCCAGCCTCAGGCTGGACTGTCTCGTTTAAGTAGCCGATTGTTTCTTTTTGGGTCATCTCTTCTAAGTTCTTAGTTGTCGTTTTAATCATATGTAAATTCCCCCTTCGTCTTAAAATAAGGAGCGAGGAAAAGAAGAAAATATTCTCTTCCTCCTGCTATACACCTAGCACATATCTCATCCAACCCGGATTATTTCATCCCTATTCTTCAATGAAGCCAGGATGCTTAGGGCTGCGAGGTAGCTTGTCTTTGGATTATTAGGCATCGGGTCATTTTCGACTTGAAGCGATAGCTTGCCGAATGAACCTGCTGCCTCAATCGTATGGCTATTTTTACTTACTGCCGGATCGGATATGATTTTAACTCCGGTATTGTCTGCACCTAATCCCGCGAGAGACAAGATAATGGAAACATTGATATTCTTTGGGAATAATCTAATGGCTTCAGCGGCAGATCCCTCAAAAAGCACCTTTTCTCCATTAAGAGGGGCACCGGGAAGTGCCTGAGGAGGCTTCCTGGTGATAATGGAGACAGAATCCAGTTCACCAATCGATTTGGCAGCTTTTAGAACATCCAGGCCGCCGATTGCTCCTGATGGCAAGTGAATTTTCGTATTATTTATGATGCAAATTTCTTCAAGGCACTTATAAAATTCCCGGTCTGCCAATGCGCCAACACTGCTGACAACCAGATCTTTGCCTGAAAGCAAAATGGAAGCAGCGTACTCCTCTACAGCTTCAACAGTTGCTGCTTCAATAACCATGTCGGCATCGGATTTTAACAGGGATTCCACGTCTGCAAAGATTTCCGCTTTAAATTCCCGTGATAGTTCCTTTGCCTGTTCCTGGCAGCGGGTATGAAGGCCAATAATTTTCGCATTAGGTATTAAGCAGTCTTTATTAATGCTTTGAAGCAGGAACCTGCCTATATTCCCGCCTCCTATTAAGGCTAATTTCATATCGGTATCCCCCTAATTGGCAAAACCATAGGAATCTGCAAAAAACTCCAGGCCGCAATGCCGCGTTTCACGTGAAAGTCCGCTTTCCTTTAGGCCAGGGAAGTCCAGATGGAGATCCTGAAAGACGGTATGATTATTATGGAAAACGGCACCTGCCTCTAACCGGTCTGCAAATTCAATTGCTTTGGATTCATCTTCTGTCCAAACAGAAGCCCTTAAACCAAATTCACTGTCATTTGCAAGGCTGATGACTTCCTCATCCTCTTTAAATGGAAGGATCGGAATGACAGGTCCAAACTGTTCAGCACGAACAATTTCACTTTTCTGATCCACACCGGTGATGATTGCAGGCAGTATGTAGTAGCCTTTATCCCAGGACTCAGGATCAAGCTGAATCCCTCCTGTGATGACTGTGGCACCGGATTTTCTGGCGCGTTCGATCAGTCCATTCACATATTCGTATTGAGCCTTATTGTTCAAAGGCCCCATCTCGGCATCAGGCTGAATTCCGTTTCCAACCTTAATATGCTGAAATTCTTTTCTAAGCTTTTCTACCAGCTCCCCATATCGTGATTCATGGACATAAATCCTTTTAATGGCTGAGCACACCTGGCCTGCTGCCCGAAGGACACCGAAACGCAGGCGTTTGATAGCGCTCTCATCCAGATTTGCATCCTCGAGGATAATAGCTGCATCATTCCCGCCAAGCTCCATGTAGACATTTTTCACTGTGCCAGAAGCAGCTCGCATGATTTCTTTCCCTGTCTCGGTACTGCCGACAAATGCAATGGTTCGGATTCGCGGATCTAAGCAAAGTTTGCTGCCAATAACCCCCCCTGAACCAGTTACAACATTAATGACTCCTTCCGGGAAATAAGAAGCTACAGTCTGGAGGAATGACATGATCGTTAGCGGACAGCTCGTCGCTGGTTTTACAACGACTGAGTTTCCGGCAAGAACAGCCGGGATCACCCGCTTAAACGTAAGGATCATTGGTGAGTTCCATGGAGAGATCACCGCCGTTACCCCACGTGGACGCTTGCGGATTTGGACCTCCTGGGAACCGGGAATGGATTCAGGCTTCCACCATTCCAGCAGCTCATCGGCAGCTTCCTTCATAATATCGACACAGCGCAGAAGGTCTTTTTTCGCTTCAACCAATACCTTCCCATTTTCGCGGATCAGCAAGGTTACGTTCTCCTCGAGACTTGCTTTAATCTCGTCCGCAGCCATCTTCATCCGGTTTGCCCGGTCCCCAATCTCACTTTCCGACCAGGTTTCAAAAGCCTTTGCGGCAGCAGAAATGGCCAATTCAACTTGTTCTTCTGTACATAAAGCTACTTCTCCAACGACTTCCTGATGATCAGCTGGATTTAAAACATTTGCTGTATTTTCTCCCTGGATCCACTCTCCAGCTATTAAATATTTTCCTGAGACAAATGGGTACGTCGAAATCACCACAAATCACTCCCTTACATCTTTTTAGGTTTGAATGCTTCTGCCGCGCCAGGAGGACCTCCAAATGGTTTCGCCATTGGCCCGACCGCTTCCATATCCACTACGATCATGGATGGTTTTCTTCTCTCCACTGCCTTCTCCAGTTCTGATCCGAATTCTTCCGGAGAACCGATCCTCGCAGAAGCAAATCCCATGGACTGAGCCAGTAAAACGAAATCTGGGCTAACTAAATCGACCGCCACCTGCCGTCCATAGGCGGCATCCTGAATATTTCGGAGAACACCATATCCCGCATCATCAAACAGGACGACAATTAGCGGAAGGCTTTCCTGGACTGCAGTTGCCATTTCACCCACATTGACCATGAAGCCGCCATCTCCAGCTAGTAAAACAACTTGTTTGTCCTTACATCCCATTTGTGCTCCGATTGCAGTCGGCAAACCTTGCCCAATCCCTCCTCCTGAAGCATGAATGGACGTCCGCGGCTCATATATCTCAAATAATCGGCTACCCCAGACATTTGCCTGTACCGTAACGTCACGCACCAATACAGTATCCCGCGGGAGCAATTTACGCATAGCATCTGCTATTTTTTCATATGGCCCAAGAGTGGCTCTCAGCTGAAGTCTAAGTTCCTTCCTTACTGAAAGCACTTCTTCCAAATATTCTTCGGATGGCACAAATGATTCCTTAGCCAATTCTTCATTTACTTTTCTCAATATAAGCTTAGCATCACCTGCCAGCCCAATGGCGGCGGCATAATTTCGGTTCATTGCCTGCAGATCAGCATCAATGCTGATATGGTTTTCAGGGACATCTATTTTCCAGTTGGAGGTTTCATTCCCTCTAAATCTGACTCCAATGCTGATCAGGAGATCCGATTTCTTCACTAAATCCTTTGTTAATTCAAATGATGCAAAGTGGCCAATACATTGAGGATGATCCTCCGGAATGCTGCCCTTGCCTGATTGGCTTGTAATAACGGCTGCCCCGATTCTTTCCGCAAGCTCCTGCAATTCTTTGGAAGCTCCGGCGCTAATGACGCCCCCTCCTGCCCAAATGACCGGGCGGCGGGCCTGGCTGACTTTGAATATCACCTCTTTTGGAAGAAACGATATGGAGCTGTTTTCGTGTACTGAAACATTCACTTCTTCCAATGAGTAATCCGGTATAATCGCAGATTGGAAATCGATTGGGACTTCTACCGAAACAGGGCCTGAAGGTGCAGCTGCAGCTTCCTTAATCGCCTGCCTGATAACCGCTGCTGCCTGTTCAGGCCTTCTTAGCCGTATAGCTTTCTTGCAAGAACCCTCCATAATAGACAGCTGGTCTTTACACTCGTGAATATAGCCTCTTCCAGTACCCAAATAGGGGGATGCAACCTCACCTGTTAAATGAAGGACCGGGACCCCCGCTGCCCATGACTCAATCAGTGAACCAGCTGCGTTTCCTGCGCCAGTTCCCGTGCTCGTGATGACCACACCCAATTTTCCTGTCGCACGGGCATAACCATCTGCCATATTTGCCGCACCGCTCTCCCCGTGCGAGCAAACCAGATGAATACTTCCCTCACGCAGGATGGCATCATAAATCGGCATATTATGAATGCTTACAATCCCAAATGCCACCTCAACTCCAGCACGGACAAGCTCCTTCACCACTGCATCTGCTGCAGTAAATTCCATTTGCTCATTTGCTTTTCCCGGCGCAATTTCCAATTGTTCCTGTTGGCTCATCCTAATCATTCCTGCCTTTGCTTGAAATTAAAGCGCTTTCCCCAGCGCTCCAGCTGTTTCAATGGTTGATCCTGAAACATAACTTGCCTGCTTTGAAGCTAAAAAGAGAATGACACTGGCTACCTCTTCTGCTTCTCCAACCCTGCCCAGCGGAATCTTCCGCTTCGCTGCAAGATCTTTGTAATATTCCTCGGCATCCATATCAGGTGCATTTTTCAATCGTCTGCGTTCCCACTGGTCGGTACGGATTAATCCAAGACTTACGGAGTTGACCAGGATATTGTCTGATGCAAGCTCTTGGGAAAGCGTTTTACTTAAGTTCAGAAGACCTGCCCTTGTAGCAGCTGTAGCAACCATATGTCTTTCAGGTTCCTTTGCAAGCGTCGCATTAATATTTATGATCCTTCCGCCTCCGCTCTTCACCAAATATGGATGAACAGCACGTACCGCATGGATTATGGCAAAATATTTTAACTGGATCTGCTCCTGCCATTGGTCATCTGTAATATCGAAGAAATGGCCCATAACACTTTGTCCGGCTGCATTAACTAAAATATCAATTCCCTGAAATCGGGATGCTGCCGAATCGACAAAACGATTAACATCCTCTTTATTTGTTACATCACAAGTGGCGGCAAAGATTGAATCCTGGGATCCGAAATGCAATAAATGGTCAAATGCTTTATCCTTCCTCTCTGCATTTCTGCCGCATACCGCAACTTTTGCACCTTCCAGAAGGAACATTTCTGCTGTCTTGAGGCCTACCCCTGAAGTCCCGCCCATAATGACTGCTGTTTTTCCTTTTAAACCAAAGTCCATCACGATACCCCTTTCAAATATCTTTAGGTTAATGCATTCACGCTGATCCAGCCCGGATCTGGCTTTCCGCCCATCGCTGCACGTGCTTCAGGTTTTGGAGGTCCGGCTATTCCCCATTGATCCATCAGGTGTGGAACCCTTTTCCATACTCGAGCCACCCATTCTTCCTCATCTTCAATGGTTTCGAGATAACAAGTGTATTCCATGACAAATTTGGCAGGATCCTGAAAGTAACAGAAGATGTTATTTCCCGGTCCATGGCGTCCAGGCCCCCACAGCTCCTGATAACCTGCTTTTCTGACATTTGAAATCCCCCGCATGACTTCGTCCACTGTGTCTACCTCATAGGCAATATGATTGACAGATGCATGCTGGTCCTGGTTGAAGGCAAGTGAGTGATGCTTCCTGTTGCAGCGGAGGAAAGACATCTGGTGTTCGCTCCAATCAGTAACCTTAAATCCTAAAATATTGGTATAAAAGTCTGTAATCATATCCAGGTCTGCCGTATTCATGACAACATGATTCAGCTTCACCGGATCAACATTCTTCTTATTCCAGATTGTCGTGTGCATTTCCACCCATGCTGAAAGTTCAATGCAGCGATTTTCCGGATCAGCAAAGCGAAGTCCGTATCCTTTGCCTTCTTCATCTAAATAGCCCGGCGGTGTAATAACAGGGATACCTTTTGAAGCCAGAATCTCCGCAGCCCTGTCAACAGCGTTCTTATCAACCATTCCAAATGCAATATGGTGAAGTCCCGCTTTTTCTCCCCGTTTCAAATGTAAAATATGATTCTCTGAACCTGCACCCCTGAAATAGACAGAATCCCCGTCTTCGGATACCTTATCAAGACCCCAAATCTTCTCGTAAAACTCAGCCTGCTCCTCAAGAACTGGAGTAACGAGACTAATGTGCCTCAAGTGAGTAATGCCTAACATCCCATGCACCTCCAAATACTATGTTTAAAATTCTGTGATCATTGACTGCCGAAGAAACATTTATTATTAAAGGAACCGGGATGACCCGGTTTAAATTGTGCGGACCATCCCGGTTATATTTATTAGAATGCCAGATTGACAGAAACGATTATTTTCCGTTGATGATAGCTTCTCTCTCTTTCGCACGCTGAATGCGCAGCTCTTCAAGAGCACTCCCTTTCGGATATGTAGGAAGATTTGGTTTTACTGCCCCAAGCATAACCAGCATTAACGCTTCTTCATCGCCATCATTATGAATGCCGCGGTACACTCCCGGAGGAGAACTGATGCAGTCGCGCTCATTCAGACGAATTTCATGAACTTCTTCCTTGCCTACTTCCTGGATAAGAGCCTTTACACTCCCTTTAAGAATAAAGAATACTTCTTCCACATCATCGTGAAGATGAAGAGGTCCAACACATCCAGCTGGAAGGACCATCGTGCTGAGTGTGAAATGTTCTGCGGCAATCACATTTGAATCATTATTCGCTGTAGCTCCGCGGCCAATATATCTCATTTGCGCCCTTTTATACTTTGGATCAATTTCTTCTTGAAATTTAAGAACATTCCAGTCCAAGGATCGATCTTCCAGCCTTGCTACATATTTTTTTTCGAAAGCCTGCACATCAAATTTTTCTGCTGACATTAATTATCACTCCTAAACCCTTATAATGTTTTATATACAAAACAATGTTTTACTTACAGGTTAATAATAAATCCCAATATTTAATATGTCAATTAAAAATATTGAGAAAAATTAAATTATTGAAACCTTGTTTTAAATATAAAACTATTATACGATTACTTTTCTATTTGGATGAATCTGTTCTATCCGAAGCTCTGCTGCCTCTTTTTTGATTGTGAATATATAAGCGATGAAGCCCAGGCTCGCTGCAATAATAAGCATAACAATAGATGGGCCAAAATCCCCGCCTGCAAGGTCTCTCATCCATCCCATGATATAACTTGAAAAACCGCCTAAAATATTTGTGAATCCCATAAGACCGGCAGCACGCCCGGCTGTTTCCGGGGTAGAAAATTTTACGATAAATAAATTGCTTAAATGGAAGACTCCGCCTTGAGTTCCCATTGCGAGTCCCATACAAATACCAGCCAGAACCGGATGCGGTGCAAAAATAGCTGCTGTTAAGAAGACTGCCGTTAAACTGAACAGAATCGTGGCAAGCAAGCTTGGACGTCTTGTTTTGTCTGCCAAAAATCCGCAGGATAATACAAACCCTAGAGCAAACAGCCAGGATAATGAGGTAATCCCCGTCATTGCTTCTCTTGAGAAACCTTTCGCCTCAACGAGATAAGTAGGCAGCCAAATGCTGATCCCGAAAAACAAAAACGAAGACATTAACATGCCAAACCAAACAATCCAATAGCGGTAGTCCTGTGCAAAGCTTTTCTTTGGTTTTTCAGTGCCATCAGACTTGCGGATATACGCAAGCTCTTCCTTATCAATTGCATAATGTTCTTCAGGAGTATCCCGGGTAAGGAACCAAAACATTGGAATAACAATAAATAGATTAAAAGCAGCCAGGAAGAAAAACGCAGCTTCCCAATGGAAAGTCGCAAGCACTAAAGTCAATATAACAGCTCCACAGGCAGGACCGAAATAATTGCCCGCGAGCCAGGTAGACTGTGCCCGGCCAAGTTCCCGCTGGTTAAACCAATTCGAAATGAATTTTCCGCAAACCGGAATCATCATCCCTTCACCGAATCCAAGTATTACCCTGCTGATTAAAAACATTTCATAGGAAGTTGCCAAACCGCCAGCAATCATAGTCGCAGTCCAAATTACCAGTCCGAATATAGCCGTTTTCCGCGGACCTGCCTTATCAATAACAAAGCCCCAGAAAATATTTGAAACGGCGTAAGAAATTGTAAAGATAAAAGTAATTAAGCCAATTTTGGCATTTTTGTCTGCCCCTGTTAGCCCCAGATCACTAAGGAAGCCAGGATCCGTTTGAATAACCGAGATTCCCAGTTTATCAATTTGTCCAAAAAACCAGAAAAAGAATATTGGCACTGCAATATAGAGCCATCTTTTGTTCCCTTTCAGCATTTGTGATCCCCTTTCAAGAAACATATTCATTTTGCAACCGCTTTCAAATACATTCGATTCTCAAATATTATACTTCATAAAAAAAAATATTTTGGGTGGTATTTTTTGCCCTCCTTTCAGCCGTTCTATGTTTTATATACAAAACAATGTTTACCACTTAATAATAGTGTAAAGTTTTTCGAAAATTGAGTCAATAAAAAATTTCAATTTGTTTCGTTTACAAAATTATGTTTTATATACAAAACAAAAAAAGCTTGCAGCAACTGCAAGCTTTTACCCATTATTTCTATTCTTAAAGATGATATCCCATATAGCCTGATAACTTTTTTGAAATCTCAAGCACTTTTGGCAGCGCTACTTGTTCAATAAACTCATCATGGAATGTTGTCTCTGTTGCTACCACATTAATAGCCGCCATAATGCTGCCGGTTTTATCAAATATAGGTGCCGCTACTGATTGAATACCATGGTGAAGCTCTCCTTTTGTAATGGAGTATCCATTTCCCCTGATAATTTCAATTTCATTTTGAAAATCAGCCAGGGAAGTTTTTGTCCGATCCGTATACGGCTTCAATTCGGATCCATAAAAAAGCTGTTTCAGCTTTTCCTGCGGCTGATAGGCAAGCAGCAATTTTCCATTTGCTGTTGCATGAGCCGGAAGCCTCAGTCCGATATTGACATTAATAGCGGATACTCCTCTTACAGGAGCACTGCCAACGTACACCACTTCATTCCCATCCAGAATGGATAAATGGCAGGAAGCCC
Organism: Bacillus sp. 22-7; assembly: GCF_010628845.1. Lineage (NCBI taxonomy): Bacteria > Bacillati > Bacillota > Bacilli > Caryophanales > Bacillaceae > Bacillus > Bacillus sp. 22-7. Next base: position 18,557 of record NZ_NJQY01000003.1, read on the forward strand.
CTGTTTCATCTCTTAATGTCTCCAAGTAAGGCTGGGCAATTTCCGGAAGTTTTAACGTACTTAAATAGGAAAAGCCCAATTCCAATACCTGGGGTGTTAAACTATATCTCTTTGAGTTTTCGTCCTGGTCAAGATAACCAAGCGATTGGAGAGTATACAATAATCGATACGGGACAGTTCGGCTTACATTCAATTCTTTTGCAATTTCAACCAGTGACAGAGTTGGACGCTCTTCATTAAATAGTTTTAAGATTTCCAGCCCCCGAACCAGAGCATTGGCATTATACCGTTCTTTCTCCTCTTTTGCCATGCAACTCACCCCCTGTTTACATTTTTACCAAAATAATAACTAAACCAGGATTGAAATAGGAAATATTTCACTATGGTTACCTTTCTGCTAATTCTTCTTTTTTGTATGCACCCTGAAGGAAATTCAAAATAAGGGCATTAAAGTAGTCCGGATCCTCCTGATAGCATAAATGTCCTGTTTTCGGAATGGTTTTCAGAATAGAATTAGGGATATACTGATGGAAAATTTCTGATTCGCTTACAGGGGTCACCCTATCCAATACCCCGCAAATTACAAGGACAGGAACAGAAATGGAAGGCAAAATATCCATTTGATTTAAATTTGAAAGTGAGAAGGCCACAGAGCGATAGCCAATCGGCCTTACCTGGGACATGATTCGTTCTGCTTCCTTCTTTACTTCTGGATCTGGGTTTGGCGCAAGGAGTTCTTTTACCCTCAATTGAGCCAACTCCTTTGGATCTAATGTGTTAATATTATGTAAGCGGTTTTTCAGCTTTCTTTCGTTTTCCTCATGACTCTGCCCCGCGGCACCGCGGGTGGCATCGGCAATAATTAGCCTTGTCACCATATCAGGATAACGGCTGCAGAAATCAAGAGCAATGGCTGAACCCATTGAATGTCCTAAAAGATTAACAGTTTTATAATGCAAACCGTCAATAAAGCCCTTTAACACATCAGCAAATTGGCTGAACTGTGTAAATTCCTCCCCAGGATCAGAACTCTTGCCATAGCCGGGAGCATCCCAGGCTATAACAGTAAATTCCGTGCTAAGCCCTTCCAGCTGCTTTTTCCAGGATTGTGAATTGTTTCCCAGCCCATGAAGAATAACGAGCGGTTCACCATTTCCTTCTACTTCATAATGAATCGTTAAGTCATTCACATCAATAAATGGCATTTTATAACCTCCACACATGTTTGTTTTGTAAGTAAAACATCGTTTCGGTTACCCTTATCATAAATCATATTTTGGAATAGTCAACAGAATAGTCAAAAAATATCTTACCATTAGTAAATTACACCAGTCCATGGTTATCACATCCTGTACCAACAATAAAAACCCGGTCATTTTAAGAACGGGTTCCTAATTTTGCAGCTGTGTTTCTAAGTGTTACTTATTGCCCTTGTGCACCATTTGATGTAACTCTGCGTACGTGATCTTCTTCGAAGTTGTTTTTTCTGGCCTCTTTCACTTTATCGTCCAATAATTCCTTTTGGTCAACTTGATCAGATGGCGTATTGTTTTTCTTGGACACGTTAAATAACCCCCTGTAAAAAATTTTGGTACCCGCTTAGTTTGAAGGATTTTAGAAAAAAATAAACATGAATATTTATAGACGCAGCTATTAAGCACACATTAACTGATAGTATTTCAACCAATAAACCAACTGTTATGCTAATTGTAAACTTCATTTTTTTCAGGTTGACAAACATTTTTGTTAACCATAAAATAAAAACAGTTAACCTATTAATCTGAATTGGAGAGGTATTATGAAAGTTAAAGAGATGACATACGTGGCTTTATTTGCAGCAGTAATGGGAGCACTCGGGCTTGTTCCACCAATCATGCTATCTTTTACACCCGTTCCGATTACCTTACAGACACTCGGTGTCCTTTTGGCAGGCGGTATTTTAGGTGCCAGACTTGGCGGAATCAGCATGGCCGTGTTTTTGCTGCTGGTTGCTGCCGGAGCTCCATTATTATCGGGCGGACGCGGCGGCATTGGTGTTTTCTTCGGTCCCAGCGCCGGCTATTTAATTTCCTACCCGGTAACAGCTTTTTTTATCGGCTATTTACTTTCATACTTCAAAACTTTAAAATTAATGAATATCCTTCTTATAAATCTGACTGTCGGAATATTCCTAATCTATCTGTTTGGCATTCCGGTACAGGCCTTTATGATGAATATTCCTCTGTCAGAAGCTATTAAATTAAGCCTGGTTTATATCCCGGGAGATGTATTGAAAGCCACTCTTGCCTCATTCCTGGTATTCAGACTGCTTAAGCATCCGATTATCAATAAGCAATTTTCTAAATCTCTGGAGACACTTTAAAGTGTCTCCTTTTCCATAAGGAGATGTCCAAATCCATGATGAATATTACAGCAAATATAGAGAAGTTCGCCGAAGGTTCGCCGAATAAAGCAGCAATTATTACGAAAGACGAGGCTTTAAACTATAAAGACTGGAACACTCTCGTATGCAAAACCGCCAATTGGCTAAAGTCTTTTTCATTTGAAAATAAGACAGCGGGATTTCTTCTGCCAAATGGGATTCCATTTTTGCAATTATTCACAGGTGCCTCCATGGCTGGATGGACAGCTGTTCCTTACGATCTTAAATGGAAGGCCGAGGAACTTAATGAGCGGATCAGGATTTCCAGCCCTTCTATTATAGTCACAGTTAAAGAATACTATGACCAGGTTTCCAGCATGCACCCTTTCGTACTCGTCTGGGATGATGCATTTATGAAGATTGGCGGACAAAATAATTCGTTTAACATCGATTCTGAAAGCAACAAACCATTTTATATGGGTTTTACTTCAGGTACGACCGGCAGTCCAAAGGCATTTATCCGCTCCCAAAGATCCTGGGCTGCCAGCTTCAGGGTTAATGAGCATGATTTTAAAATGGATGAAAAGGAACATGTCCTGATTCCAGGGTCACTCATCCACTCTCATTTTTTGTATGGCGCGGTTAGTACCCTGTGTACAGGCGGAACAGTTTACCTGCTGGATAAATTCAATGCAGCCCAGGCCCTATTGTGTATTGAGGAGCAGCCAATCACCGCACTTTATACAGTTCCGACAATGGTGTCAGCTATTTTAAAAGAAAAAAGAATCATAGAGAAGCCGGTCAAAATTATTTCTTCGGGAGCAAAATGGGACGAAGAATCAAAACAGGAAATCAGCAAAATGTTTCCTAAGCTTTCCATGACTGAGTTTTATGGGGCAAGCGAATTAAGTTATGTGACCTTTCATGCAGAAGTCCGAAAGGCGGAATCAGTCGGGAAGCCTTGCCATGGAGTTGAAATCGAAATCAGAGGTACAAAGGGTGATAAGCTCGCTCCCTATGAAATCGGGAAAATATATGTCAGGAGCGATCTTATTTTCGATGGTTACCTATTAAATGGCGCAATACATACGATACAGGATCAAGATGGCTGGGCAACTGTTGATGATATGGGCTTTGTTGATGAAGAAGGATACCTATTTATCAGCGGGCGGGAGAAAAACATAATTTTATATGGTGCCATTAATATCTTCCCAGAAGAAATTGAAAAAGTGATCAGCCAACACCCTGCTGTTGAGGAGGCTGCTGTGATTGGAATGGAGGATCCATATTGGGGCCAAATAGCAGTAGCGATTATAAAAGGCAAAACAGATGCCCTTGAGTTAAAGCGCCTATGCAAAAATCATCTGGCCTCCTACAAAATCCCCCGCAAATGGATTTTCACTGAGGAAATGCCCTATACAGCCGGCGGAAAAATTGCCCGCGCGGAGCTGAGGCAATCCCTCGAAAGGAAGGTGAACAGCCATTAAGAGAGCAGTGATTGTACAAGCAAAAAGAACACCTATCGGAAAAGCAAATGGGATGCTTAAAAACTATGAGCCGCATGAACTTGCTGCCCCGCTGCTAAAATATCTGGCGGAAGGCCTGGAAGAAAAAATTGATGATGTCATTTTAGGCAATGTCGTGGGACCTGGCGGCAATATTGCCCGCTTGTCTGCATTGGAAGCAGGACTCCCTCTTTCCGTCCCGGGTTTAACGCTGGACAGGCAATGCAGTGCGGGTCTTGAAGCCATTAGGCTGGCAAGCTATCTTATCCAGGGAGGTGCAGGTACTTGTTATATAGCAGGTGGTACAGAAAGTGCCAGCACCTCCCCATTTACCAAAAGAGCCCGCTTCTCCCCCGACAAAATCGGAGACCCTGATATGGGTGCCGCAGCGGAAAATGTAGCCGAAAAGTGCAGCATATCAAAGGAAGCTCAGGATACATATGCACTATTAAGCTATGAACGGAGCTGGAAAGCTTTTGAAAGTGGACTCCTGGCAGACGAGCTGATTCCCTTTGGAAGCCATTCACATGATGAAGAGTTTTTTAAAAAAAGAAAAATGGATACTCTATTAAAACGAGCCAAACCAATATTTAAAAAGGATGGCACTGTAACAGCAGCCAACAGCTGCGGCATCCATGACGGGGCAGCTGCTGTTTTGGTGATGGAGGAAGAAACAGCAATTAAAAATGGCTACAAACCCATTCTGCGTTTTGCTGATAGTGCCGTTGCTGGTGTACACCCCAACTATCCGGGATTTGCGCCTGTTCCAGCCATACAGTCGATCCTGGAAAGAAATTATTTAACCATTGACGATATTGATTTAATAGAAATTAATGAAGCATTCGCCTCAAAAATTACAGCATGTGCCAATGAGCTTTCCATTCCATATGAAAAACTGAACGTTAATGGAGGGGCTTTAACAGTTGGCCACCCCTATGGAGCGTCAGGTGCTGTGTTGGTTACAAAATTATTTTATGATGTGCAGCGAAGACGTTCCTGCAAATATGTATTAGCTGCCATTGGAAGCGGAGGCGGAGTTGGTGCTGCTATTTTGTTTGAAGCAGTTTGTTGAAAGCTTGAAGGATGGCCTGGAGAAGTGAGATTCCAGGTTATTTTTCGGCTTGAAATCTGGCAGAATCCGACGTATTAGCACATTTTTATCAACTGCTAGCAGATTGATAGTCGACAAATATCACCTGATATCACAATGATAACCATGCTTTTTCTCTTTTTTTGCAAAATATGCAGCTTATTCACCTGCCTGAATGATCACATATGCGCCAAGAACTGCACCAATGAATTCAAGCCATCCTCCTGCAGCCAGCAGGACTCTTTTTTGAATGCTCTTTTCATCTTCTATAAGAATTCCTATAGCGTCGAGGATAGCAGATACCGAAATCAATGAGTAACCCAGAGTTTCTAGATTGCTGAGCAGATTGTTTTCATCGTTTTCAACTCCCGCAGCTTCCAATGCTGCACCCATGGATTGAATGGTACTGCCCAGTGAATTAAAGCCTGACACAGAAATTGATGGATTTTGAATTTCAATATTATTTGCTGCCGTGTTGATGGAATTCCCGCCTGCCTGCGTAAAGCTCCCAATAATTCCATATAAATTAGCTGCTTCATTTCCCTCAGCTAGGCTTATCCTTCCAAATCCCTGGAGGCTATTGCCAACCACCTGAACACCGTTTCCGTCCCGTATTAATTTTTTGTTCACATTGTTTACATCCGGCTTCATGGTTTCACCAATCGCAGAAATAAATGTGCCTGCAACCAGAAAATAAGCTCCGACAGTTAATAGATCATCTCCTTCCAGATACATGATTACCCCTCTCTAATTAACTTTTTCTTTAGCGACAAAAGATTTTGAGTTCAGATCATCGCTTTCATCACTGCTTCCAGAAGAAATCTCCTGATTCTCCTCTTGAAGCTGGCCAATCAGTGATAAAACAGAACCAACTGCCTGTATCCAGCTTCCTGCGGCAATAATATTATTTGCGCTATCCCCAGATTCTCCCCTCTCTTTTTCCCTGAGATTGATAGTCCCCCCTATTGCCTGCAGGGAATTGCCAATAGCCTGAAGCAGGTTGCCGTATATATTAAATAGCTGTCCTGCTGCAGTGGGATCTTCAAATTCGTCTCCAAGTGCGGTTGCCCCGCCAAGTGCCTGAATCCAGTTCCCTGCAATCACTAATTTATCTTCATTTTCTTCCTCTAAATCTAAAATTAATCCAGCAATGACTGTAATGTTTCCAATAGCCTGTATTTCATTGCCGGCCTTTTCAAGAGATGGTTCACTCTGTCCGTCTGCTTCGAGAGCATTTCCTGTTGCCTGGAGGCTATTCCCCACAATATCGAGGCCATCAAATAGTTTTTCCATTTTTTTTGACTTTGCGGGTATGGTTGAGACAGCTGAAATGATTGTACCAATGGCAGCTAAAGCGGCCCCGATTATCTCTTTTAGTTGATTGTCCATAACATACTCCTTAGCTGACATATGTTAAATTATATTCAATAAATAAATAATGGGTACGAAGTTTAGGATTGACGAGAGGGAGTTCCGGTGTATAAGTATAGAAACTGAGATTTGTATCAGGGCAGCCCCTAAAGTTTTGGCGTCCACGCAGTGTTTTATGGATTAAATCTTCATTTGTTTGAGTAAAATATTCACCTTATAGTTATTCACTAATTCTTCCCATTACCATGGTGCTGTAATAGTTGCCATCAGACAGCTGCTTATCCATTTTTAATACCCCTTCAATTTCAAAGCCATTTTGCTCGTATAGCTTAATTGCTTTCTCATTTGTCTCAAGGACATTTAAGGTAATTTTCTTAATTTGATTAGAGTCCGCCCATTGAATAGACTGAGCTAAAAGGTTTTTTCCAATTGCAAAGCCCCAGAATTCCTTGAGCACACATACACCAAATTCCACTTTGTGTCTGCTTCGTTTCAGTTCACTGCCTTCACTCCTGGAGAAGCCTGCAATTCTTCCATTCACCTCAGCAACCAGGAATATATTCCGGTCACTAATCGAATCTTTATTAACTAACTCTATAAAGCCTGTTTCATCTATATATGCTTCACCTGCTTCCCGGTCCATGTTCTCCGTTTCGCCATCAATCTGCACCCTTATTTTAGAAAGTTCCTTTGCATCTTCCTCGACAGCAGATCTTATCATATAGTTCAAATTTTTAACTATGTATTGTTTTGGTTTTATAATCATTAAAATCCGCCCTCTTTTTCTCAAATAGATATCTATGACAATGAACTGAACTATGTGGTTCATTAAAAATAAGCCAATTCCTCATCCATAGAGGAATGGCTCATCCAAACATTTATTTGTTAATGACAAGCAAAGATTTTTCATCCACTTCAATTTTTTCGATATCAAAGTCATGAAGGTTAATACAGTCTTTGTATTCAGGTTCCTCCGATTCGTCGCCAACCCAGCAGGTATACAATTCACAATAATCTCCTGATGCAAGGTGCTGATCTAAAAAAGCACATAGTGATTTAAAACCTTTTTGTCCTTCTTCGTGACCTTTTGGATAAGACTGTTTGTAGTATTTATAAAACCAAATACTGCCGTGCTGCCTGGAAGTTACTTCGTAGATATATTTTGCTGATAAATGTTTATGTACCTCTGCTCTCATTTCTTCATCAGAGAAGAAGTCACCTACAATGATTTCATTATCACTCTCAGGACCACTAGCTGGCAATATAGAATTACAGCCAAGATAATTAACGATGCTCATCAATTAACTCCTATTTTGTAGAGGGTTGCTATTTTTCTGCCCGAATCAATGCTCGCCCTCTGTATAGATTTGAAAATGCACTCCGAATTTGTCGATGACACTTCCATATGCAGGGCTGAAGAATGTTTCCTGAAGAGGCATCGTCACTTCCCCGTCCTGCTTAAGTGCATCATAAAATTTCTTCGATTTTTCAGGATCTGACGTTGAAAGGCAAATGGTCACCTGATTTCCTGTTTGATGATTCTGGCCCGGGAATGTATCGCTAAACATTAGTTCGTTCTCCCCAACCTTTACAGTTGCATGCATAATTCGGTTCTTTGCTTCTTCAGGCAGCGGATATTCAGGGTTATCGGGACCTTCTCCAAATGTTTGCTTATACATAACCTCCGCTTCCAGCGCTTCTTTGTAAAATTCAATTGCTTCATTCGCATTTCCGTCCATCACCAAATAAGGAATCACTCTTACTGTCATTTTCATCAGCTCCCTAATATTTTCATTTTTCTTAACATTTATTGCAAGTTTGATTTTACTACGAGGAACAAATGTTCGCAACTATTTTTTAAAAAACGGGTCTATTTTTATCACTAAGTCTATATTTTATAGAAATGGTGCAGGAACTTGTACCACATTCCATAGACAAAGGTGAGATGAGAATGTTTACAGTGTATTATCTTGATGGGAAAAATGTTTTATTAAATCAGCTCCGCAAAAGTGTTCCAAATGAAGGAGAAGAGGTCAGAATCAAAGGACGCAAAGGCAAAGTAACCAGTGTCACGTCAGTAGAGGAAAGTAAAATTCATGTACAGGTAGAGCTTGAAAGTGTTAACAAAGCGAAGCTAGCAGCAGAGGATGATAAAAAGAAAAGGAAGAAGCGATGAGAAAAACCCGCACCTTGTCTGCGGGTTTTCTATGTTAATGCAGGGTTGCTCTGATCTCCTGCATTTTTTTTCTGACCAGAGGATAAAAGTTTTTCTTAGCGCTGGCAGTCGAATTCCCGCCAAAAAATTCAGTGCCGGGGCAGGTTTTTACGGCATGCCCATGGCTGTTATCCAGCACCCTCTCACCCGAGTTTATATCCCACCAATGGTGATAGGTGATGCTGTCAATGGATGGCGCCAGGCCATATTTCATCATCAGGAGAGCTGTAACGGTCACAATAGTGTCTTTTTGTTCAGCCGTCATTTGATTGGAATCAAAATCACCGAGATTTTCGATCGCTATCGCATCTGCTTCGATTTTATGCATCGCTTCTTTATTCTGCAGGCCGAATGATCCTTCAGGAGCCACATCGAACGGCCTTCCCACAGCCACTTTTCCATCGGGGAAAGTGGTCAGCTGCTGGCTGATCATGCTCCACTTCATGCCGCTAACATGATACTCCTCCATCCCCTTCATGATCGCAAAATGATTTGTGCCATTGAACTGTTTGTATGATGGCTGATAGGTGTGATGCTGCTGAACCTTCGCCACTTTTCTCGTAAATTTCTGATTGAAAATCCAATCCTGGAATTCCTCTCTTGTCATGAGGACGAACTTTCCATCCATGGCTAACTTTTTTGGGATAATTTTTAGTTTTTGCCCGGTATTTATAGCGTTGGAGGATAGTCCATTTGCTGCCTTAATAATTGCCACACTTGAATCATATTTTTCCGCCAGCTTCCAGAGTGTATCTCCGGGTGCCACTTTGTACATGATCGGGACACGAAGCTTTTGCCCGATTAAAAGCCTGTCTGACTGCAGGCCGTTAAATAGTTTTAAGTCCCCTGCAGTTGATCCGTATTTTTTTGCAATCAATGTCAAGGTATCCCCTTGTTTTACATCATAAATATTGCGGGGATTGTTTTCGGCATGTGCAGCGCTCCAATTCAATTGCCAGAACACTGCGAGACTGAGGAAAAGAAAAATGCATTTTTTCATACTCAATGTCCTTTCCATTCGATTTTTATTATTTTTGTATAACTAAAGAAAATTATCCTCTTTTTTTGGCATGATAAAAGAATCTGCAGGGTATTTTCTATAGCAGAATAAAAGAAATGCAAGGTGAGAGTCAGCATGAAAAACCAATACTTCTCAGAAATTTGTGTACCGATTCAAACTCCATATGGGTTTAAACCAGCAGAAAGAGAACAATTTGATTTTACGTTCGACCGTAAAGACCGTTTTAATGATTACAGGGTAGAAATTGATGGGCAGGATTATGATATCAGCCTGGATGACAATGGCCAGTGGTATTTTTTCACTTCATTTGTATGTGATTCATTTGATGAGCTTAAGCTTTCCAGGCAGATTTTCAGGCCGCCCTATTTAAAAAATGTGGAATTGCGTTTAGTGGATTTAATGGAAAATGCAGATATCCGGGCTCTTTATGAAGGTCATGACAAAGCGTACGGACATGCACTTGCTCTTACAGATAACCTGTCATCTGTCCCAGCATCCAGGCAGGCAAGGCTTGCTAATTATGATGGCTCAGATGACCCCACAATAATAAAAAGGATCCATTACATTCAAAATGAATACAAAGGAGAGATCACCCGGTTTATTTCCGGCTTTGAAACCCGTTCTTTTGCAACCTATACAGAAAATGAATACTACGCAAGGGAAATTCACCTGCCGAATAATGCAAGAACTTATTTGAAGCTGTTTGTTTACTTTTCCAGATATGGCACTCTTCCTTCACAGCAAATGATGCCTCGGTTCCTGGCGAATTTATGGGCGTCTGCACAGAGTTTGAATACAGCAGCCAATCCCGCACTCTACAAACAGCAAGCCATAGATTAAAACAGGGATTTTCATTTTTCGGCAATAAAAGCCATGATACGACCGCTGCGCGCAAGAATAGTCTAATCCTGCGCTTTCCCGAGAAATATGAAAAGCGGAAGCGCCTTGCCCACCCCCGACAAGCACAAGCCGAGCCTCACAGGAAGGCGTTCTTTGCCTTTTTGGGAGGATTGGCTTGTGACCTCGAGGGGGTAGGCGCTGGAGCTAGACAGTTATTGCAGTTTAAAACTTTAACAAAATACAAATGAAAAGCGGGGAATATTTCCCCGCTCAATTGCCGTCTGTTATTTCTTTCAATATTTCATAAGAACGTTTTTGTTTTTCTTCATCATAAATATAAGAAACCGCCATGATTTCGTCCACATTATACATACTCTGGAACTGCTCCAGCTGCCCTTTGACTGTTTCTTTGCTGCCCATCAGGGTGACGCTCGACATCCCCTCTGCCGCTTCCTTCTCCATTGGGTTCCAGATAGAGTCCAGATCCTCGACCGGAGGGCTTAATTTCATGGAAGTTCCTCTGACAACATTCAGGAAAAACTGTTTCATAGTGGTTGACAGGAATTCAGCTTCCTCATCCGTTTCTGCAGCAATGACATTTAAGCAGATCATCATATATGGCTTATCCAGATATTGTGAAGGCTTAAAGTTGGCACGGTAGATCCGGATGGCGTCCTCCATCCACCTTGGAGCAAAGTGTGAAGCAAACACATATGGAAGCCCCAGCTCAGCAGCCAAATACGCTGAATCTGTCGAAGAACCAAGGATATAAATAGGAATGTTCGTCTCAACCCCCGGGTGTGCTTTTACATAACTCTGCTCCTCTAAAGGACCAAAGTATGTCAGCAGCTGCTTCACATCCTCAGGAAATGTATAAACAGAATCATTTTTTGAACGGCGAAGCGCATTAGCCGTCATCATATCCGTGCCAGGTGCCCTTCCGAGGCCCAAATCGACCCGATCCGGATAAATGGTTGCCATCGTGCCGAATTGCTCGGCAACCACTAATGGCGCATGGTTCGGCAGCATTATTCCGCCGGAGCCTATGCGAATCGTTTTAGTGTGCTCCAATGCATGTTTTATTAAAATTGCCGTGGCAGAACTAACCAGTGTCGGGGTATTATGGTGCTCCGCTATCCAATAGCGTTTGTAGCCCATTTCCTCTGTTGCCTGGGCCAGATCAACAAGATCTTCGATGGCCTGCCTGCTGTCCTTCCCCTCCCGTATTGGGGCAAGGTTTAAAACAGAAACAGGTATTTGTAAATTGGTCATTTTATAATCTCCTTCATGAAGAATTGACTTTATTTTAACAACCGAAATAAATTTAGGAAAATATAATGCTTAGTGTGGGCAAAATTACAGCGGAGAATTTATTAAAATTTGAAATGGCAGTTGTTATGAGCGATTTTTGTTTTTTATGAGCGAAAATTTTATTTTATGAGCGATTTTCTTTGGATTATGAGCGAAAAACTTATTTTATGAGCGATTTCCTTCGGTTTATGAGCGAATACCAAATTTCCTCAAAGAAATCATGTCCTGCCGCACCCAAGCCTAAGCAAGAAAAATCCAGCCCCTGCGAAAGGGACTGGCTCTCAGCTCACTCTTAATGGTTCTTCATTTTCAGCAGAAACACTGGTTTTTGCCGGTTTTTTCTTACTCAAAGCCAGCAGCAGAATCATGCCAAAGATACAGGCAGTACCAGCCCATTGATATAGTCCGAATGGTTCGTTCAGCCAGATAACCGTAGTAAATACTGCGGCAAGCGGCTCGAGGCTGCTTAAAAGACTGGTTTCCGTTGGAGACAGCGTTTGGAGACTTTCAATATAGAACCAGAAGGCAAGCATCGTTCCAAAAATAATAACGAAGACCAAATAAAGGTAACCTTCAGCCGTTAAGCTCCTAAAATCCATTTGCCATGGGGGGTGGATGAAACTCAATGCAAATCCGCCAATCACCATCGCCCAGCCAACTACAACAAGGGAATCATATTCCTTGAGCAGCGGGACGGCATACAACGTATAAAACGCCAGTGCCACACCAGATAGAACTCCCCATACAATCGCAGGTGACGGTACGGACAGCTGAGAAACAGAACCATTTGTCAATAGAAGAAAGCACCCCGCTAAAGCAAGGGACACGGTCACCAAATCCTGTCTTGTAAACACCGTTTGCTTACGCAGGACCAGATAAATGATAATCATAGCTGGTGCCAGATATTGAAGCAGCGTGGCAACAGCCGCATTGCCATGATGAATGGAAGCCATATAGGTGTACTGTACGGCCAGCATTCCCGCCAGGCCAAAGATCAAAAGCATGGTAGCTGCTTTTTTATTTTTCCACACTCCAAACACCTGTGAGCGATCCTTCAGTAAAAATTGAACGGCCAAAAGAAGAACACCTGCGACCAGAAGCCGGGCTGTGACAAGCCAATCAACAGAGATTCCAAATTCCTGAAATAACTTTTGGGCAACTGTTCCGCCAACTCCCCAGAATGAAGCCCCAAAAATAACAAGCAATAAACCCGTACTCCTTGAACGTCCTTTCATGTTGATTCCACCTTAAATATAATAATAGTGTTATAATAAACCAAATTCTGTGATAAAAATAGCTGGATATCATAAAAAAGTATAACAATATTGAGGTGGCTTTTTTGCAGATTAAAGACTTTAAAGTGGATGAACGCCTGAAGGAATTAACGAGCCACAGGACGGTGGTGATGCCTGTCGCCTGCTACGAAACGAAGATTGCAGATAATATCCAAGGCAAAATCCCTTTGCACTGGCATGAGGAGATTCAATTTATCCTTTCAGTAAAAGGCGAAGCTATTGTCCAAATCAATGAGGAAAAACTGGCAGTTAAAGAAGGTGAAGGCATTTTCATTAATAGCGGCTGTCTCCATTCGGCCGAGGACTTAAACGGAGATTGCGTTTATATTTGTTTAAATGTCTCCCCTCATTTCCTGCTTCCCCAGGAATTATACAGCAGTTATATTTATCCATATATATCAGCAACAAATCTTCCATACATCATTCTGAACCGCAGCGAGGATTGGGGAAAAAGCATATTAGAAAGCATCATAGAAATCAAGAAATTAATTAATGACAATCCTCCATTTTACGAGATTAACATAACCAGTCTGCTCACATTCATTTGGCAGCAGTTAATCAGGAACGGATTTCAATTGGAATACAGCCAGACTGAAGTTGAAAAGCATATGCGGATGAAGGCAATGCTGAATTGGATTCATCAGCATTTCGCTGAAAAAGTTACTCTTGCTGATATTGCCAAAGCCGGCAGGCTGAGTAATTCTGAATGCTGCAGATACTTTAAAAAAATCTTAAAGACGACACCCATTAACTACTTGATTCATTATCGCATACAAAAAAGTCTCCCCCTGCTGCAAGAAAGAGACTCGAATGTCACAGAAGTTGCCTTTAAAGCAGGATTCAACAGCAGCAGTTACTTTATTGAAAAATTCCGCAAGTCTATGAATATGACACCTTTAGCGTATAAAAAGAATCGAAATTATTGCAGCACATTAGGAAATGGCCATTGATTGTCCGAACTGTTCCTGGCCATGGGATGAAAAGTATGTGTTTATATCTATAGTCCGGCTGTCTATATTCAGAAAATACTCTTTCAGGTTTCCCTGAAAAACAATATGAAAATCTTCCATTTCCAAAAACTCATGCGGTATAACAAGTGAGGGCGGTTTAGTAAAACGGACAATCTCACTCCTCTGTAAGACAGTTGCTACAAATTGAGAGCAGAAAAAAGCATTATTTCTTAAAAGTTGCTTATTAAACATGATCGCAAATAGCCCCAGCAGATTATAGCCGTAATCGTCTTTTTCTGATTCTATCTTGTTTATGAATGCTTTAAGCTTGTGCTGCTGTGCATCTGTAACAGAACAGCTAATGACTGTACACCTTGAGTTACTAAAAAATTCTCCTCGGATATTTTCTTTAACAAAACCGCCTATGAATGGATTTTTCGCCGTTTTCCTGCCAAAACTGTACACTTCTTTTAATTCAAGATCAATTGAGATAGAAGCATGATTATAAGGCTTTTTTGTGTAAAGCTTAATAAGCCGCGTAAATAACGTTCCGGTATCCGTAAGGAGTATATAGATTTTTTGATTAGACATAACGTATCTCCTTATCAAAAATATGATTATATTTTAATAATAAAGAGACACGTCTTTTTGGTTAAGAAGCCTGCGCTGTATATGATTATAGGACTTGAGACTTAAGGTTATTAATTTTCAAAGATAAAAATAATTTTAGATGTAGGAAAATGAAGTGTATGCCTAGAACTTTATGCAGTGAGCATGAAATGGAGGGTGAGTTTCTTGGAACAGACTATTTTTAGCCATATGGAAACAGTGCGGGGCATAACTGAAAAATCGATCATACGTATTCCAGAAGAAATTTCTGATATCATTCCCGAAGGGTTCAGCAATAGTATCCGCTGGAATTTCGGTCATATTGCATTTGTACAGGAAAAGCTGGTCTTTGGAATATCAGGTGAAGAAATGAACGTCCCGATGAACTATGAACGGTTATTTGGCGCTGGAACAAAGCCTGCCGATTGGACCGAATCACCGCCTTCATTCAAGGAAATTGCATCTGTCTTATCCGAACAAAAACCCAGAATAAAGACATTTCTTCATGGTCATCTTCACCAAAAACTTCCCAGCCCCTATACAAATCGCGGTGGAATAACTTTCCACACAACTGGAGAGGCATTTCTATTTGGCTTTTATCATGAAGCGATGCACATGGAAACAATCAAACGCATCTATCGATCCATTTCTTCTATATAAGGCAAGCATAAAACTAAATTAAAATGCATGGGGATTCAGCCAGCTTAACAACATGCAAGCTGGATCCTTCTTTATTATAATATTATTTTTCTCCGATTTGCTGCAGCCAAGATTTTACATCGAAAAGCCATAAATTCTGCCTGGACGTGCACCTCTGAGTATATGACATACTATTAGAAAACGAAGCAGGACTTAATTAATATGAAAAAACTGTTGAGATAGCAAATTCTCAACAGCTTTGACCAAACCCTTAAATTCAGTTTACCAAGGACACCTATTTCTCCGTCTTCTATCATCATCATCTCTTCTGCGATCTCTTCTATCATCCTCGACAACAATAACCCTATTCGCACGGATAAACACATTATCCACATCAATATCTCTTCTTCTTCTGTCATCACGATCAAATGCACCTGCTACATCATCAAATCTTCTTCTTCCACATGACATCTAAATCACCTCCTTGTCCCATTTACTTTAAAATATGCAATACTTGAAAGAATGCATGGATTATCATCCTGATTAAGAAATCTATTTGTTAATTGGGGAAAGATTCATTTTTTTGAATTCCCTCTTCTGGCTCAGTTTTTTTATAAAAAATTCCCAAAATATTCATACTTTAGAATAGATTAAGTAGCACAAAGCAGATGAAGATTTTTCACGAATCTGCAAAGAAAATGGCTCCAGCGAATAGCTGGAACCACCTTAATAATATTACGCAAATTTTCTTTTCAATGAACCTTATTGCCTATTGGCAGCATTCCTAAAATACCGTAATACTAATCACTTCTCTTAGCGGTCAAAAACGGATTCCTTGCAATTCTCTCTTTATTTACTATTTTTTTCCATAAACCTCATTAAATCCCCATGCACAATATCATCAGAAAAGCCGAGCTCTTTCCTGGAGATATCCATTAAAGGTTCACAGCCTGTAATATCCGCTTCTTCTTCCGATTTACTATCGAAGCATTTACCGGATTTGTACAAATAGTCTTTCGCTATGAAACTTCCATCCCGGAAGGTAACGGGATGATAGGGATCCCTTGTAAACAGGTTTTGCCCGAAGCTGAAATTTTCATCAGCACTTATGCCGAGCAGATGAAGAATCGTTGCCCTGATATCGATTTCCCCGCCAAGGTTCGAGAACGTTTTGCCCTCCACACCCGGCACATGGATAATCAGCGGCACACTCTGGAGCTGCATGCGGTTCACAATCGTATCTTCCTGCCCCAGCAGTTCAAGCACACCATGCTCATACTTGTCAGAGATGCCATAATGATCGCCATACAATACAAACATCGTATTTTCATAGAGTCCCTTCTTTTTTAAGTCCTGGAAGAAGGTTTTAATGGCTTCATCCTGGTATCTGACGGTTGTGACATAGCGATTGACCACCATTTCACTGGTGCTGGCCTCAGGAATAAACTGATCTTCCTCCTCCAGCAAAAACGGAAAATGGTTTGTTAATGTGATAAACCTTGCGTAGAAAGGCTTTTGCAGGTTACCCAGATGCTGAATGGATTGCTGAAAAAATGGAATATCTTTAATCCCGTAGTTCACTGAGTTCTCATCACTCACCATATAATCGGCTTTTGAAAAATAACGATTGTATCCTAAGGAATCATACATGGCCTCCCGATTCCAGAACGAAGCGTCATTCCCGTGGAAAACGGCTGAGTAATAATCCTTTTCAGCTAATATATGCGGCAGGCTCCGATAAGCGTTTTCTGTTCTCCGGACAAATGCCGAGCCGCTGGACAAAGGATAAAGGCCCGTATCAACCATGAATTCCGAGTCCGATGTTTTGCCCTGTGCTGTCTGATCATAGACCCGGCTGAAATAAAAGCTGTCTTCAATCAGTGAATTAAGGAAAGGCGTTATTTCCTGCCCATTCACCTTCTGGTTGATCACAAAATTCTGTGTGGACTCCATGCTGATCAAAACAACATTCATACCTTTTGCGGCACCAAAGTAATCTGATGGCTTATCTTCATGTGATTGCACATACTCAGCAGAAGCCTCAGCATCTGTTGCACTGGCAAAAGCGCGGTTGAGCGGGTTTGCTGCAGCGATTCCAAAATCATATAGATGATACTGATACAAGCCTATATGCTTAACAAGCTGCTGGCGATTATAGGATTCCGAAAATAAATGAGGCACTTTCACCAAGCCAAGAGTGATGGTTATTAGAACAAACATAAGACTGACAGCACCATAAAGCCTTTTTGATTTATATGTAACCTGCTCACCTGCTGATTTCCTTTTTAAATAGTAAAGCCAAAAAACAACCAGATCAGCCAATAACAGAAGATCCCATGGGCTGATCAATTCAAAAGTACTCGGTCCTATTCCTCCGACATTTTTAAACTGAAAAAGGATCGGAACGGTTACAAAATCAGTATAAAAGCGATAATATAGTAGGTCCCCAAAAAGAATGCCGGTCAAAACTGCCATCGCTGCAAAAATAGCTCCCGGTTTGGCCTTTCGCTTAAAGTAATAAGGAATTCCGAGAATGACCATAATGGCCCCAATAGGGCTTAATAGCATAAATAAAATATCTGTCCAGTTCTCCGGGTGCAAATTGAATCCGATAAAGGATACAGCAGCCGTCTTGATCCAGATTAAGATAACGGCAGCCCAAATGGAAGGAAGCTTTTTAAATAACTTCATAATCATACCGCTTTTCATAGTGTTTTTCGAAAATACCTGCCATTACATCAATAGAAGCCATGACCTTCTCTTCTTCCTGCGCCCCCATCAGAGCCACCTGAACCCAATTTCTTTCAAGCAGGTACCCGCTTTCATAGCTTAGAAGAGTTCCTTTCTGTTTGCATAAGTCGCCAAATTCCCTGCTGGAAACGCCCTCCGGCAAATGGACAGTAAGGATGCCTGGCGAATAATCGTCCCCGCCCAGAACGGAAAAACCCTTGTCTGCAAGCCTCTCCCTTACTTTGAAAGACAATCTGTTTATCTTTTCATAATCTATCAGCTTTATACTCTCTTTTAATGCGTAGACCAGATTGGAAGAATGGGTATAAGGAATGCTTTCATTGTCCTCATACATCTTTAAATCCAGGTATCTGGGAACACTGCTGTTCCCTTTAATTCTGTCTCTATGGAATACAATCGCAAGCCCCGGGTACGAGCCAAATCCTTTTCCGCTGACGGAGGATGCCATATAAATATCTTTTAGATTAAGCGGAATGATTCCGGCTGTACTGCATGCATCCACGCAAAGCTCGGCACCATGCTTCACACATAGCTCCTGAATTCTGCTAATATCGTATAAATACCCTGTTGAGGTTTCACAATGGACCGTCCAGACCCAGTTTATAGAAGGATTTTCTTTCAGCATGTATGCGATTTCCTCATGCAGGATTGGTTCATTCCAGTCTTTTTCAATCGTCTGGAAAGATAATTGAAATCTTCTTGCATGATCAATTAAACGATAGCCAAATTCACCATTGGCGAGTATCAGCCCAATCCCCTCCATGTTTTTCAGCTGGGCAGCGACAAGGTCGTTCGAAAGTGTTCCCGTCCCGACAATAACTTGTGCATAAGAGGCACCTGTCACCCTGCATAAGTGAGAACGCAGCTCCTTCAAGTCTTCAATGAAGTCATGATTGCGATGTGATACGGCTTCTTTGGCAAAAGCGTTTTTCACCTTCTCATGAATAAAGACTGGTCCCGGCAAAAAAGAGTGCTGCCCGGACTGCTCTGAGTTTCTGTCCATTAAGCGTTTGAAAACTTTTGTTGAACGTTCGAAATTCTCTTTTGTTAAGTACATGGGCTGAAATTGGGCGCCCTCCTCTCCTGTCAGAGGACCGAAAGGCAAAAAGCCAATCCGCTTATACAATTTCAGCTGTCTGACCGTCCCCGAGATCAGGGCCATCGAATAATTTTTTTCAAGGCAAAGCTCCACAAGCTTTTCACAAAGCTGATAAAAAACACGGGTGCTGCGGTATTCTTTTTTGACTGACAGCAGGCGTACCTCGCAATATTCCCCCTTAACAGGCAAGTAGTCTTCGAGATTAGGAAGTTTGTAATCAAGCGAAAATGGCCTTTTCGCTCGAATGGCGATCATTCCTGCCACTTCCTCGCCAGCCTTGGCAATCACATATGTATTTTCTTCATGAAATTTATCGATTAGGACCTGATTTTCATTTTGCTTATGCTGTGGAATTTCTTCCACAAATGTCTGATAGTTCAGCTGATGAATTTGTTCAAATTCATCATGATCGGCTGCGATTTTGCAGATAATATTCATATTTTACCTCCTATGCTTAGGCATGATGAAATTTGTATGGGAAATTAGGACAATGATAAGCATCAGCAGCAGTCCTGCCGCAATAATGAATGAATCCCCAATCACCCAGGCTGTTATTGGAATTGAAGCCATCGAGATAAAACCCGATAATGTATACTTTCGAAGAGATGCATACATAATTCCCATTGTGATGGCCATGATTGCTATCGTCAGAGGCTCCAGATACAAGGCAGAAGCCAGATAGACAACCACTCCTTTTCCGCCATGTAACCCCAGCTGAATTGGAAAAAGATGGCCCAGGAGCACGCAAACAGCGCTAAGAATGTATACACCATCACCTTCAAACAAGAGTCCAGCTGCAAATAAAGCTCCCCATGTCTTTCCCGCATCAACTGCTATGGTCAGCAAAAACCCAGTCTTCCCGAATGCTCTTCCGGCATTGGTAGCCCCTGCATTCCCGCTCCCTATATACCTTATATCCTCTTTAGCCAAATATTTAACCACATAATAAGCTCCAGTTATGCTGCCCAATGCGTAAGAAAAGGCCATAACGATCAGAGCGGCCCAAACATCTTCGATCATAAAACCAATCCCGCCTTCTACTAATTAAACGATCAAAAAGGGTAAAAAGTTTCATATACTTACAATTTTACAATCTAACTTTTCAGTTACTCACCTAATTTTACCATTAAACAAGTTGATTGCCAGAGCCTTAAATCATAATTCAGCTATTTTAATGCCAACATTAAATTTTCAGTAAAATAATTATATTTTTGTGTTGACATTGTTTATCAATCGCATATAATTTGCATTAAGGCAAAACTTTTTAATTAACCCATAAATCTTGTCCATATGAAGTTAAATTGTATAAAAACAATTAATTTGAATTCATTTAAGTTTGGAAAATGAAGGAGGATAAAAAAATGAACGATCCAGCTATCTCCATACAGGATTTGCACGTCTCCTATTTTGGAAATGAAGCGGTAACTGGTGTCAGCCTATCGGTGAATACCGGGAATCTGGTGGGCATTATCGGACCGAATGGCGCAGGCAAATCAACCTTCCTAAAAGCCATGCTGAATCTCATACCAAAGGATAAAGGTGCAGTAACGGTGCTGGGAAAACCCATTACTGAAGTGCGCAAAAGCATCGCCTATGTCCCGCAGCGCAATGACATAGACTGGGATTTCCCCATCACAGTGCTTGATGCCGTTCTTATTGGAACCTACCCCCATTTAAAACTGTTCCGGCGTCCAAAGAAGAAGGATAAAGAATGGGCCATGGAATGTCTTCAGCGAGTCGGCATGCAGGAATTCAGCAAAAGACAGATTGGTGAACTGTCAGGCGGCCAGCAGCAGAGAGTTTTTCTGGCGAGAGCTCTTGCCCAGAAAGCGGATCTTTTTTTTCTGGATGAGCCGTTTGTCGGGGTTGATGTATCGAGCGAAGAAACGATTGTGAATATTTTAAAGGAGCTGTGCAGACAGGGAAAAACAGTGATTGTCGTACATCATGACTTAAGTAAGGCTAACGATTATTTCAATCAGTTAATCCTGCTAAATAAGGAATTGATCAGTTTCGGAACTGTTGAAGAAGTGTTTAAACCTGATGTAATTGCAAAAGCATACCAGGGGCAATTTGCATTTATGAATGAGATTGGGGTGTCATTATAATGGCTTTTATTGAAGCGGTGATGCAATATGGTTTTCTGCAAAAAGCGCTATTAACGTCGGTTATGGTAGGAATTATCTGCGGAGTCATTGGCTGTTTTATCATCCTGAGGGGAATGGCTCTTATGGGAGACGCCATATCACATGCCGTACTTCCCGGCGTCGCCATTTCGTATATGCTTGGTGTCAACTTCTTCTTCGGGGCAGTGATCAGCGGGGTAATCACGGCGATCGCTATCGGCTTCGTTTCGCAAAACAGCCGGATTAAGCATGATACCTCAATTGGCATTATGTTTACGGCCGCATTTGCTTCAGGAATCATTATTATTACAATGCTAAAAAGCAGTACAGATTTGTACCATATTTTATTTGGGAATGTTTTGGCGGTAAGATCATCCGATATGTGGATCACATTGGGCATCAGCCTGATTGTGTTGGGGGCTGTTTACCTCTTTTACAAGGAATTATTGGTCACATCGTTTGACCCGACAATGGGCGCAGCTTACGGACTGCCCGTTCGATTCATTCATTATTTCCTAATGACTCTCTTAACGATGGTAACCGTTGCATCCCTCCAGACAGTAGGCATTGTCCTGGTAGTTGCCATGCTGATCACCCCTGCAGCGTCAGCATATCTTTTAACCGAGCGGCTGTGGGTGATGATTTTCATTGCATCTGGCATTGGGGTGATTTCATCCATCGTTGGACTTTACTTCAGCTTCACCTACAACTTAGCTTCAGGAGCAACGATAGTCATCTCATCCACCGCTATTTTCATTCTCGTATTCTTATTCTCACCTAAGCATGGGCTGATATGGAAAACGCTGAAAGTAAAGAAAAAGAGAGCTTCATTAGTGTGATAAAGTGAAACTTCAATCAGTGGGGGGAGGTTCCCCATCCCCCACTGATTGTTAGTTGAGGCCCACAGGACAAGGAAGGCTTCGTCAGCATGAGCATCGCACGACCAAATGCGGCAGCTTTTGGGAGGACGTGGCGTTCTTAGTCTTTGTTCGTTTTTCGGCCTTTACATTATAAAGTGAGGCGACTTGCCCAGGGGTGACAAGCGAGCCCCTAGGAGCCGCAGCTAAATTTGGCAGTTTGACCCCCATTTATCCCCCTTTGATTCCACTGAATCTGGAAGTGGGGGTCAAACTGCCCGTTAGACTGCGATAAAAAAATCTCAGGAGGTTATCCCAATGTTTAAAAAAGGCTTTCTTTTACTGGCTTCATCCCTTCTTTCCCTGTCATTTTTGTCAGCCTGCAGCAGCGGTAAGAGCACAACTGCCAATGATGATGGAAAAATCCACGTTGTCACCACCTATTCGATTGTGTATGACATTGTGAAAAATGTAGGCGGAGATTTGGTTGAGATTCATAGCCTGGCACCAATCGGCTCCAATCCCCACGAATATGACCCGCTTCCTGAAGATGTGCAAAAAACAACCGATGCAGACGCAGTATTTTACAACGGGCTGAATCTGGAAGCAGGCAACTCATGGTTCAATAAGCTCATGGAAACTGCCGGAAAAGACGGTGAAGATGCGCCAGTCTTTCTGATGAGCAAAGGCGTTGATGCCATGCACCTAACCACAAAGGGCAAAGAAAGTGAAGAAGACCCCCATGCATGGCTGGACATTAGAAATGGGATCAAATACGCGGAAAATGCCAGAGATGGACTTATTAAAGCTGATCCAGACAACAAAGAGGTTTACGAAAAAAACGCGGAAGAATATATTGCAAAGCTTCAAAAGTTGCATGATGAAGCTGTGGCACAATTTAACGAAATCCCGGAATCTGAACGGGTTCTCGTTACAAGTGAAGGTGCTTTTAAATATTTCAGCGAAGCCTACGGATTCCAGGCAGAATACATCTGGGAAATCAACCAGGAAAACCAGGGAACACCAGAACAAATTACAAGAATTGTAGATATTATTAATGAAAAAGGAATTACAGGACTATTCCTGGAAACCAGCATAGATGCAAGAAGCATGGAAGCTGTATCCGATGAAACCAATGTTCCGATCATGGGAAAAGTGTTTACAGACTCTCTGGCAAAGCCGGGTGAAGATGGCGATACGTACATCTCGATGATGGAATGGAATATTAAAACCATTAAAGAAGGTTTGACGAAGTAACAAATAAAAGATTAGTACTGTAAAAAAACCAAAGACACCTCTTCCGTTTGGAGAGGTGTCCATTTTCATAATAAATGACATGACAAAAGCACTGCACCCAAATTATCTGAACCATTCTGTTAAAACCACCATGGAGAGAAAACCCATAATAAAAGCCAGTGTAGATGCCCTCTCATTCCCATCTCCATGGCTTTCAGGTATCAATTCTTTATAGACCACATAGAGCATAGAGCCTGCTGCGAAAGCAAGTCCATAAGGAATGATATATTCAAAGGATCCGCCCAAAAACATCCCTATTAATCCGGCACATAATTCTATCATTCCTGTCAGGGCCGCAAATAAAATGGCTTTGAACCTGCTGATATTCTGTGTAACCAGGAATAAGGCCACCAGGAATCCGTCAGGGACATTTTGAAGTCCAATTGCAAAAGCTACAAGCGGCCCCAGATCCTGGCTGCTGCTTACATTGCTTATTCCGACTGACAGACCTTCAGGCAAATTATGAAGTGACATCGCTATTAAAAACAATAATACAACACGTGCATGCTTCGATGAATGACGGGAATTGTCCAAATCAACATGGGGGATAACACTTTCCAGCAAGGTCAGTACAAAAGTTCCAACTAATATTCCAATGACCAAGACAGCAAGATTAGAAAGCTTAATAGCTGATGGAATTAGACCATAAGCGGAAGCTGCCACCATAATTCCAGCCGTATAGGCAAGCAGTACATCCTTGCCTTTGTGGGAAATATCTTTTATTAATAAAATTGGCAGTGCTCCTAAGCCTGTACAAAGCGAAGAAAAAAGAATAGGCATCAATGACATGGTAATCCTCCGCAACCTTATTATTTCATCATATGTTTAATTTTATTGAACATGCTTCCCTTTACTTAAACTTCTCTTTAAAGCATAAACAGGTTCCCATTCTTTAATTTAAGAATTGAAGGTGAAATGTCTTGGAGCTAAAAAGCATAAAAAGATATGTAATAGAGATATATAAATTAGAAAGAAAATATGGACATGCGACTATATCAGATATTGCGGGCTTGCTTAATGTGACCGTTTCGTCTGCTTCAAAAATGGCTGCAAAACTAAAAAAATGCGGTTTCGTACATTTCCAGCCGTACAGAACAGTCACATTAACGGAAAAAGGATTAGAAATTGGAAGCCAGCTGGAGCATACCCATAAGACATTGATTGAGTTTTATCAATATATTGGAGTTAAAGAAGAAAAGATTATGGAGGAAGTAAAAGAAATAGGAGTCTATATTAGTCCGGAAGTGACCACAAAGATTAAGAGCTTTTTAGAGACCAGAATAAAGGACGTTTGAGGAATTAGTTATCTAAGCTTTCATTTATTCATCCAAATCAACACAGTTTTTATCAATGCAAAAATGTTAAAAATGAAAAACAGCCTATTCCCGATTGGAATAGGCTATTTCATCTCAAGCAGTCTTTCTCCAGAAATTCTCCATATTCTCAAGAGTCTTCCCTTTCGTTTCAGGTATAAACTTCCATACAAAAATGGCTGAAAGAACACTCATCAGTCCATAGAAGCCGTAAGTTAAGCCGCCGCTGAATTCCATCATCATCGGATAAGTAGATGAAATGAAATAGTTTGCGGCCCATTGCGCTGCTACAGCTACCGCAACTGCCTGTCCGCGGATTTTGTTAGGGAAAATTTCCGAGATCAATACCCAGCAGATCGGCCCCCATGAAAGCATGAAAGACGCTGTGTAAACAATGATAAAAATTAACGTGCCCATGCCGATTATATTGGAAAAAGCCATTCCTGCAACACCAAACATCCCGATTGCCATTCCAATGGATCCTGTAATTAATAATGGCTTGCGCCCCCATTTATCTACAGTTAAAATGGCCACAACTGTAAAGATGACATTTATGATACCCATGACAATCGTTTGCAGCATCGAGGCATCCTTTGCTGCTCCCATGCTTTCAAAGATACGCGGTGCATAGTAGAGAGCCACATTAATTCCGACGAATTGCTGGAATACAGACAGCAGAATTCCTATTACAATCACTAATTTTCCATATGCAAACAGCTTTTCTGCCGGAACATTAGCTGAGGCTGCCACCGACTTTTTGATTTCACCCAGGATCGTTTTTGCCTCGCTTGCACCATTAATTTTTGTAAGGACTGCTAGAGCCTTATCATCATGATTTTTAATGGCCAGGTAACGGGGTGTCTCCGGAACCAGGAGCAGCAGCAGACCAAAAGCAAGTGCCGGAATAGCTTCTGATGCAAACATGTACCTCCAGCCAACATCATTGATCCATTCCAATGGACGGCCGCTGGCAATGCCCCAGTTGACAAAGTACACGACAAGCATCCCGAAAATGATCATAAATTGATTGAATGAAACCAGGCGTCCGCGGATATCGGCAGGTGCAATTTCACCGATATACATCGGAACAATAGCTGACGCCAAGCCTACCCCAATACCGCCAATAATGCGATAAAGATTAAAAGTCAGCAATAACGAGATGGTCGGTTCCCCTTTAGTGAAAAATAAAAATTCAGGAAAAGCCGAGCCTAAAGCAGATAAGAAGAAAAGGACAGCTGCAGCAATAAGCGAGTTTTTGCGCCCAAACTTCGACGCAAAATAACCGGATATTAAACCGCCAATTATACAGCCAATTAAGGCACTGGAGGTTGTCGCCCCATGAGCCAGCGACCCTAATCCCAAACTCTCGATCAAATAAATTTCCAGTGACTTTTCAGCTCCTGAAATAACTGCCGTATCATATCCGAAAAGCAAACCGCCTATCGCAGCAACCAATGTAAGTGAACCAATATAAAGAGAGTTCCGATTCTGTTTCATAGTTTTTAAAAACAGATTTGAACCAGGATAGAGCGCTTACAATTCCCTATTTTCAAATCTATCTTTACTCCTTTCTATTCGAAATGATTAAACAACGTGAAACTTGAAACTTGTTTTTGTTTTATAGACTTCATTTTTCTCCAGGACAATAGAAGGAAAATGTTCATGATGAACAGCATCAGGCGGACATTGTGTTTCGAGACATAGGCCTAAATGGCTTTTTGACTGAACACCCCTAATTTTAAAATCGCTTCCAAGCATGTTCGCTGTATATAAAACAACACTCGGCCTGTCCGTTTCCAAAGCCAGTTTTCGTCCACTTGCAGAATCCACTACAGTCATTTCACCTGTAGTTAATAGAAATGGATGATCATAACCCCCGCCCGCAAGCACATTCTGCTGATGTCCGGACATTACGCCTTCCTTGATTTGCTTCCCGGCTCTGAAGTCAAACGGGTTATTTTCAACATGTATGAATTCCCCGGTAGGAATCAATGTTTCATCAAGCTCCAGAAAGTGATCACTTTTTATTGTCACCTCGTGGTCAAGAATGTCCCGCTTTAAGTCCCCGCTCAGGTTAAAATAAGTATGGTTTGTCAGATTAATGATCGTTTTTTATCAGATATCGCTTCATAACTAATGGCCAGTTCATTATCATTGTTCAGTGTATAGTTTACCGTTGCCTCAAGTGTCCCGGGATACCCTTCTTCTCCATCCGGACTTATATAGGAGAACTTGATGTTTGCCTCATTCAAGCCCTTTTCCGCGGCCGAGTCCCAAATCACTTGGTGAAAACCTGCACCTCCATGAAGGTGGTGTTCCCCATCATTTTTCGGCAGACTATACGCAGTTCCATCAAGTGTGAAGTCCGACCCTGCTATCCTTCCGGCCGCTCTTCCGATAATTGCGCCGAAGAATGGTGAATGATTTATATATTCTTCAAGTGTGTCAAAACCCAGGATCACATTCTCTATATTTCCTTCACGATCAGGGACAGATATTCCCGTAATGACTCCCCCGTATTCGATGCACGATACGCTCATTCCATGATCATTGCTGATTGTATAAGATTTAATTATGTGTCCATTCAACTCGCCAAAGATACTTTCAGTTATGTTCATGTCCTTCTCCCTCAAGACAGCTTACTTTTTCCTGAAACCGGCCAATCCCTCATTCAGTTTCCTGGTTTGTACATAAACCTCTTTGTATAACTGGAAAAGCTCCTGATATTTCTTAACGTTTTCAGGTATCGGCACATACGTTTTTTCGTATGAAATGAAGTCATCAGCACAGGCTTCCAGAGATTCATACCACTTGCATCCGTATGCCGCGAGCATTGCCGCACCTACAGCAGGGCCTTGCTCACTTGATAGCTTTACAATGGTGCTATTGAAGATATCTGCCTGTATTTGCAGCCAGGCATCACTTTTGGCTCCTCCGCCGATTGAAATGACGGTATCGATCAGCTTGCCGCTTTCCCTGAATATTTCAATCGATTCATTTAATGAAAAGGTAATTCCTTCAATGACCGATCGTACAAAGTCGTTTCGATTATGTGAAGAGTCCATGCCGATAAAGCTTCCCCTAATTTGTGAATCTGCATATGGCGTTCGCTCGCCGGCCAGATATGGGGTAAACAATAGACCATTCGATCCAATCGGAACCTCGCTTATTTCAGCCAGCAGAGACTCAAATGAATCCTTTTCTGCAAACGTATTTTTAAACCAGCCCAAACTATGTCCCGCTGCCAGGGTTACCCCCATTGTGTAGTAGGCATTTTCTTCACCATGATTAAAATAATGGACCTTCCCCTGAAAATCCTTGTCATTTTGTTCTTCATAGGATAAAACGACCCCTGATGTGCCAATGCTGCATAATGTTTTGCCTTTTGACAGAATTCCTGAACCGATCGCACCGCAGGCATTGTCAGCTCCTCCTGCAAATACCTTCGTTAAAGGAGATAATCCCGTCTTCTCAGCAATCTCAGGCTTTAAAGTCCCTACACTTTCATGAGATTCAACAAGTGGCGGACAGATGTTTATATCAATCCCTGTCAGCTTGCACATCTCTTCACTCCACATTTTTCGGCCGGCGTCCAAGAGCAAAGTGCCCGCGGCATCGCTATATTCACTATGAATCTTTCCAGTCAGTTTAAAACGCAGATAATCTTTAGGGAGTAAAAATACAGCCGCTTTTTCAAATACTTCAGGCTCATATTGCTTCACCCAAAGTAATTTTGGTAATGTAAAACCTTCCAGTGCAGGATTCTTTGTGATTTCCAGCAGTCGCTTCTCACCAGCCAAGTCATAGATCTGCTTACACTGCTCTGTTGTACGTGTATCATTCCAAAGGATCGCATTTCGCAAAACATGATACTCTTCATCAAGAAGAACAAGACCGTGCATTTGTCCTGAAAAACTGATTCCCTGTATGTCTTCCGCATCTCCATCGAATTGTTCTGTAAGTTCTTTAAGAGCATCGACTGTTTTATCAGCCCATTCAGCAGGATCCTGTTCACTATAACCCGACTTTCCATGAATGAGCGGATAAGACCTGGAAACTTCGCTGCATACTTCTCCCTTTTGATTCATTAATAAAACTTTTACCGAGCTCGTGCCAAGGTCAATCCCGATTACATATTTCATGGCTGATCATCCTTTTGATAAATGAAATGTATGCTAAGCCTTACTTTTTAAAAATGTACTGGACACTTTCGTATTCCCAGTACATTGATTCTGTCTATTAATCTCTTACGCTTTTACACTCGCATATGCTTCGAGAATGTATTTATTTAAGACAGCTTTTAACTGTTCCTGTCTTCCGGATTTGTTTTCAATCTTTTCAAGCTGAAGGGCATGCTTCTCAAGCTTATGGAAGTCTGCTTTTCCTTCAACGATGTCAAGACCGATGCCTTCTGTATAGCTGCTGTATCTGTCAGCAATAAAGTTATCTAATACTTTATCTTCGATTAAACGCTGTGCAACTTTTGCACCAACCGCAAATGTGTCCATTCCTGCAATATGTGCATAGAACAGATCCTCAGGATCAAATGATCCTCTTCGAACCTTCGCATCAAAATTTAGGCCGCCTGTTCCAAGACCGTCATTTTTAAGAATTTCAACCATGGCGAGTGATGTGGAATAGATGTCTGTCGGGAATTCGTCCGTATCCCATCCCAGCAGGGTATCTCCCTGGTTGGCATCCACTGAACCAAGCATTCCATTTATGCGTGCTGTCTGCAGTTCATGCTCAAATGTATGGCCGGCAAGGGTCGCGTGGTTAGCTTCAATATTGAATTTGAAGTAGTCTTTTAAGCCGTAAGATTGCAAGAATGATAAACTGGTTGCCACATCAAAATCATATTGATGTTTGGTAGGCTCCTTCGGCTTTGGCTCGATTAGAAATTGTGCGTCAAATCCAATTTCGTTTGCATAATCGATTGCCATATGGAAGAAACGCGCAAGATTATCAAGTTCAAGCTTCATGTTCGTATTCAGCAGTGTTTCGTAGCCTTCGCGGCCGCCCCAGAATACATAGTTCTCAGCACCCAGCTCCTTGCCGATTTCAAGTCCCTTTTTCACCTTTGCTGCAG
This sequence comes from Bacillus sp. 22-7, assembly GCF_010628845.1. Lineage (NCBI taxonomy): Bacteria > Bacillati > Bacillota > Bacilli > Caryophanales > Bacillaceae > Bacillus > Bacillus sp. 22-7. The sequence continues at coordinate 48,296 of NZ_NJQY01000003.1, forward strand.
CAAAGGCAAAAACATCAGCGTTAGGCGCTGTCGCCGCACCGTGCAGCCAGCGCGGATGTGAAAACATATTAGCGGTATTCCATAATAGCTTTGTTTTGCTGGATTTCATGTATTCCTTAATCATGTTCGTAATCTCATCTAAGTTCTTAAAAGTTTCCCTTAATGAATCCCCTTCAGGCGCAATATCAGCATCATGGAAACAGAAAAATGGAACGTTCAGTTTTTCATAGAATTCAAAGGAAGCTTCTACACGTGCCTTGGCTAAATCCATTCCGGAAAATCTGTCATATGAACGGATCATTGTTCCATCTCCGAAAGGATCTGTGCCTTCCGCAGTGAACGTATGCCAGTACGATACTGCAAACCGGAGAAAATCTTCCATTTTTTTGCCGTTAATCATTTCTTCAGGATTATAATATTTAAACGCTAATGGATTATTTGAATCTGGACCTTCGTATATTACTCCACTCACATTTTTGAAATAGTTCATTTTTCATTCCTCCAATTTATACTGATTTTTCTGTGTGTTATCGCTTTCATTTGTTTACAAGTTGATTTTAACACCATAAACTTAGTTTGTCTATCGAATGAACTAAGTTTTATTTTTATTTTTAATTATGGTATAAATGGAATATGATTGTAATAGACAAAGAAATTGAGAATTTGAGGAGAAAAATAATGACTTGGAATCAGCAGCTGGTAAAAATGAAAAATAAATCACGCGTTCTGCAGACGATCATCGACCAATCCCCTATCTCCCGGGCGGATATCGCACAGCATTTGGGACTGACAAAAGGGACAGTTTCCTCATTAGTCAACGAGCTGATAGAAGAAAAAATCTGTTCCGAAACAGGGCCGGGCAAATCGAGCGGCGGACGCCGCCCGGTGATGCTGCTCTTTAATGAACAAGCTGGATATGCGATTGGTATTGATTTAGGGGTTAACTATATTTTAGGTGTCATGACTGATTTATCCGGTAATATTGTGAGCGAAAATTTGAAGCATATGAATAGCATGAGGTATGAAGAAACCGTTCTTGTTATAAAAGAAATCATCCAATCCCTTTTGGACTTTACCCCCGAGAGCCCATATGGTGTGATCGGAATCGGCATTGGAGTACCAGGAATCGTAAATAAGGAAGGCAGCAATATCCTGCTTGCCCCTAACCTGGGCTGGACAGATATCAATTTAAAAGCAGAAATTGTGGCAGAATTTCACCTTCCCGTTATCATCGATAACGAAGCAAACGCCGGAGCGTACGGCGAAAAACGTTTTGGAGCCGGGAAAAATTTTGAAAACCTCATTTATGTAAGCGCAGGAATTGGCATAGGCGTCGGCTTTATTTTACAAAACAGCCTTTATCGTGGTGCTGAAGGATTCTCCGGTGAAATGGGCCATATGGTAATTGATTTAGATGGAAAAGAATGCAGATGCGGCAGCAAAGGCTGCTGGGAATTGTACGCTTCTGAACAGGCATTGCTAAACCAGGCAAAGAATAGTCAATCAACCTCTAAACGGGATGATCTGAACTTGGAGTCATTAGTTGTATTGGCGGAAGAAGATGAGGAAGTAAAGGATTTGTTTCGTCAAATTGGCCGGAGCCTTGGCATTGGCATAAACAATATCATTAATACATTCAACCCCGAGCAAATCATCATAGGAAATCGCTTAGCCATTGCCAAAGAATTATTACAAGAATCGATTATGGAAGTTGTCGTGAATCGGTCCTTAAGATTTAACCAGCAAAACTTAAATATTACTTTTGCAGATTTATCGATCTACTCCACTGCACTTGGGGCATCAGCTTATGCCACTGAGAACTTTCTGAACTCGGATCTGCAGGAAAACTTGAATAAATAGACTGCTTAATCGGCCAATCAAACTCCTGCCGACCTTAAGTAAATTCCTCTATTCATAGTAATTCCTTTTAACAAAACACCGGATAATTCATAATAGAATAATCCGGTGTCATACTTAAAAGAGTTTCATGATTGTTTTTATAGTGAAAAGGACTCACCTTTACTCTCACTCAAAGCTTTTCTATATACTTTAGAGGCTGCCATAGTGTCCAGAAACCCAACCCCGACAGATTTATAAAAGGTTATTTCACTTGAATTTTCACGTCCAGCTTTTTCCCCGCATGCGATTTCACCAATTTCACCATAAATGAGATCCGTATTCCATTCACCTTTTTTATGCGGAACAAGGAGATCTCCAGCTTCGTGCATGGCTCCTTCCAATGTATCGACCACTACTTTATTACTCCTGATTAGTGTTTGAGCATCAACCTCTTGCATATGTGCCTGATAGGAACCAATGGCATTAATATGAGTTCCTTCCCTCAGTACCGACCCATCAAATAGGGGTGTTGAACTTTTCGTGCTGCAAATGAGAATATCTGATTGGGCTGCAGCCGCATTGGCATCTGGTTGAATTGAAATGGTCCCCCTCCAATCTGGATACAGCGAATGGATTTCATCTTTAAATACTTCTGCTCGATCTATTGTGCGGTTATATAAAATGATATGTTCTATCTCCCTAATGGACATGACAGCTTGGATTTGGCCGGCAGCTTGAGCTCCACACCCTAATACAGAACAGACTTTCGCATTCTCCCGCGCTAAATATTTCGTTGCAGCCCCGCTTGAAGCACCGGTTCTTAATACCGTCAAGTAGCTGGCATCCATTAAGGCAACGTGCTCGCCAGTCTGTGCATCGGTCAGCAGAATCACTCCCTGCAGAACCGGTTTTATCCCGCCTGAATTGTGGGGAAAAATACTTACAACTTTAACAGCTGTATAATTTTCCGGTTCAATATAGGAAGGCATATATAAAGTTTCTGCTTCGTATGCAGAATGCGGAATCGACATTCTTACGGGTGTTAGCGTTTTATTCCTGTGGCCATAACAAAATGCCTTCTCAATATCCTGGATACACTCTTCCATTGAGTACAATTCTTTTATGGTTTCTTTATTGATCACTAACATAGTCATTCACTCCAATATGAACTTTACGTATATTCGTTAATCAAAGCAAGTGTTTCCATCTGCAGTTCGGTTTTTGGCTGCCATGTCTACATATTGACAGTTATAGTTTGATTTTTATGTGCCTTCTTAGAAGAAAACCTGTCCGGTCTAAACGGGGTTAAATCAATATCTGACATTCCCTTAGTAATGAGGTCACTCATAATACTTCCTGTTGATAATGCCATGGAAATTCCACTCATTGCATGGCCGGACGCGATATATAGATTATTCAGTGAAGGCGCTTTGCCTATAATAGGCAAACCATCAGGAGTCATTGACCGCATTCCGCACCATGCCTGTTCATCTCCACGAACAGAAGCCCGTAAATATTGAGCTGCAGAAATCTTTAAACTATCAATTCGCCGCTGATCCAGATTAGTATTAAGGCCAGACAGTTCCATGGTTCCTCCAATTCTAACAGAATCATGAAACGGGCTAATTGTCACTCTTGAATCACCTAAGTAAAGCGGCTGCTGAAACTGAATGGAAGGATTAGAAATAGTGATGCTATATCCTTTCCCTGCTGTCATGGGGATGTGAAATCCCACTTGTCTTAAAATCAGTCCCGCCCAGACCCCTGCAGTGACAAGAAAGTGATCCCCTTCAATGGTTCTCTTTCGGGTTTTAACCCCAGAGATCTTGTCCCCTTCTTGGATAAATCCCATTGCTTCTGTGTGAGAAAGAACCTCAGCCCCATTTGAAATAAGCCATTTTTTTAGAGCTTTGGTAAGGGATTCAGGCCTAACATGCCGTTCAGCAGGGAGATATATGCCACCAGCCACTGCATCAGAAAGGGCCGGTTCCATTTCCATTACTTCTTTTTTTGATTTTGCTGCAGGCGCCGGCAAACCGTAGCTTTCAACAATACTATAGTTATCCAGCTTTTCATCAATATACCTTTGGTCTAAAAAGACAAAAAGCAGCCCTTTTCGATGCATTTCAAATTCGAGACAGCCCTCTTGCTCGAGCTCATCGAACAAACTCAATGTTTTTCTGCTCAATTCCAAGCCTGCGGTATACCCCCTTTGGTAGGATTCTTCACTGCAAAACTTCCAGAATTGCATGAGCCAGGGTGATAAAGAGGGGACAATGGCTGGCTTAATATATAGAGGGCTATCCCGCTTTATCATCCACTTCAAACTTGACTTAATCAGACCGGGAGCAGGAACCGGATCAGATAAACTGGGGCACACCCAACCCATATTTCCGCTCGAACATTCCGCTCCGGGATCACCTTTATCAATTAGTACTACATCCATTCCCTTTTTCCTAAGGTAAAAGGCGCATGCTAAGCCAATGATACCTCCGCCAATAATAATAGCCTTCGTCATTCCCTTCCCCTCCATTGTGAGTAAATAAATTTAGATAGTACTATAATTATAGAGGGAGAATTTTCTGAATAAAATGTACAATATTAATGATAAAAGATAATTTTCTACTGTATTTTTTGTGGTATTTTACATCTTCACGTGAATAATCTTTAAAGTTTAGCTGGAAATTTGGTAAAACTAGTCTAATTTCTACAGGAAAGAGTCTCATTTTTTATGAAAGTTGCACATAGATAAAGACGTTCAGAGATTATATATTTAATATGCAGAATTTTTTAAATAAATAGAATAATAGTTAGTGAAGGAGGGTAGTTCTTATCGTTTGATCTATTTATACAGTATGCGCCCTATAGATGTTTTAAAGATCCTGTGCTTTTGAGTCTTGATAACAAAGGGGTTGTTAAATTTGAAAGAAAACCAGGTAGTTTGGGGTTCAAGAATCGGATTTATATTAGCAGCAATGGGAATGGCGGTGGGTACAGGAAATATTTGGAGGTTCCCGCGAATGGTTGCTGAACATGGCGGAGGTTCTTTCTTAATCGGCTGGGCCATTTTTTTATTTGTCTGGTCATTGCCGCTTATCATGGTTGAAATCTTCATAGGAAGAAAAACCAGAATGGGAACGATGGGGTCATTCGGAGAATTTATCGGCAAACAATTTGCCTGGTTCGGACCTATCATCACAATCGTTTTAGCCGGAATCACATTTTATTATTCTGTAGTAGTTGGCTGGACTTTTAAGTATTTCATCTTAGCATTACAGGGAACTTTTGCAGAAAAAATTGACTCAGCTGCTCAGTGGGAAAACTTTACGAGCAGTGGAGCAGAGCCAGTTATTTATCATTTTGCTGCAGCTGCACTTTGCGGACTTGTCGTTTTTATAGGGATTACAAAAGGAATTGAAAGAATGTCTAAAATCTTCCTGCCGCTTTTATTCCTCTTGCTCATCTTTACTGCTGTCCGTTCCATCACCTTGCCGGGTGCTATGGAAGGGCTTTCATATATGTTTACACCACAGTGGGAATATCTAGGGAAAGCATCAACCTGGCTCCAGGCATTATCACAATCCGCGTGGTCAGTAGGTGCTGGATGGGGATTATATGCAACTTATGCCATTTATACAAAAAAACGTGACGATATTGCCCAAAATTCATTAACAGCCGGCCTGGGAAATAACTCAGTCGAATTACTTGCCGGTTTAACCATCATTCCTGCCATCTTTGCTTTAGCACCTTCACAGGAATATATTACCCAGGCTACAAGTTCAGGCAATACCGGCTTAACCTTTATTTATATGGTTGAATTGCTCAGTGTCATGCCTCAGACTTATTTCTTTGGCGTTGCATTTTTTGGAGCTTTGGCTTTTGCGGCTTTTACTTCTTTGGTTGCAATGGTGGAATTAATAACCAGGAACCTATCAGACTATGGTATCCGCAGAAACAAAGCAATCCTGCTGACTGTTAGTTTAATTTTTCTAGGCGGTATACCTTCAGCCATTAATATGAAAGTGTTTAATAACCAGGATTGGGTTTGGGGAGTTGCACTTCTGCTCTCATGCTTCCTGTATGCATACGCTGCGATAAAATATGGTGTCGAAAAAATGCGTGATGAAATAAATGAAGTCAGCTTCATTAAGGTAAATAAATGGTGGGTTTATTCCATTAAATATCTAATACCAGCTCTGTTTGTCATAGTAACTGGATGGTGGCTATATCAGGGTGTGACATGGTATCCGGACACTTGGTGGAAGCCGTTTGAAGAATTCAATGTGGGAACAATATTCCTTCAGCTCGGAATTACTTTCCTGCTTGCATTCGTTCTGCTCCGATTTAATAAAAGATTAAGAAGCTCTGTAAAAGAAGAAGGATTGAACGGTCAAGAAGCTCCGATTTCTTCAAATACAGGCATCAAGGAGGAATTATAATGACTGCATCTGCAATAATTATGATGATCTTAACCTTGGGCTTATTCTGGGGGGGCTTTTCCTATATGGTTTATAGAACCCTTACAACAGACTACGATGACAAATAAGAAAAACCGCAAGGCGCCCGCCTAATGGCGACAATCTTAAGTATAAGTGATTGGCTTAAGACCTCGAGGCGATTTCGCTTAGAGCCAGACAGTTATCGAAGTTCTAAATTTTATAAATATTTTATTATTAAAAAAGGTGCAGGGTACCATCATTTGATGGTTAGCCTGGCACCTTTAAATTATTTATTCAGCATGAACATAATGTTTGCTAATTAAATACTTATTTACTTTCCTGCTTACAGTTATTCCGTTCTCTATTGCGCCGTCAATGAAGCCTGCCCAGCCATTTGCATAAGTTGAACCCGCTAAAAACACAGAACCTTCCGGTGTGTTCCACTCTTCATGATAAGCAGTTAACTGTTTGGGTTTCAGCATAGGCCATGTTTCTTTCGAGAACTCGTCATTGACCCAGTCATGGCCTGTGCTTTCCAGTACTTGTATATCCGGAATCCAGTATTTCAATGCCGCTTCTACCGCTTCCCTGTCGTTTGGATTCAGTTTTGCTGCACTTGGTCCAAAACCGACAAGGATGCTATTGCCATCAGCATACCGATCCAAATGAACTGAATTTAAAGGATAGCTGCCAGGGGCTAATGCATCGAATGCTTCTAACTCCCCTTTTACTTTTGCCCAGACTTTAACTCCTTTTGAGGTTTGTCCCTCTCTGGAAGATTCCCGTTTAGCTTCAGAAAGCGCTGGCTCGAACTCTATGTTATTCAGAGTCGTTAATGGCACTGTAACGATCACTGCCTTGGATTCATAACATTCTCCATCTGCAGTATAGACTTTAGCAGCTCCATCTTTATGTTCTATTCGTCCAGCGATGGCAGATAACTTAATTTCAGCATTACTGTCCGCAGCAATTGCTTCGATTAACTTTCCGGTTCCATCTTTTAAGCGGTAACTTGAGACCATCGCACTGTGAGTATCCCAGTTTCCTTGGGAAAATGCCCACCATCGAAATATCTGGGTTACAGCACCCTCTGCAGGATCGCCGCAATAATCCGATGCAATCCAGCCATGCAGCACATCGAATTCCTCTGCTGTTAAATTGATATCTTTTAAGAATTGCTCTCCAGATACATGATCCAATTTTCGAAAACTGTCGGTATGAAGGGGGGCAAAAGGAAATGGCATGTGTTTGCTGCTTTCCTTCATGACCCGTTCAACAGTTGCTCTAAGCCTTTCTTTAAACTCAGCCGCTGGGGATGAATACGTCTTTCCTCCTGTGATCCAAAACACTTTTTTTGCTTTTGGCCCAGAAGCCAGTTCAAGCCCATATCTTGTAATTTCAGACCATACATGAGGCTGATGCCAATGAACATATGTGCCGCCCATTTCGAGGTCTGTCCCTAAACGGTGATCCACCCATGTTCTGCCGCCGAGTCTATCCCGAGCCTCCAGGACTAATACTTTTTTGCCCAGCAGGTTTAATTCCCTTGCAGCAGTCAATCCGGAAAAACCTGCGCCAATTATAATAACGTCATAATCTTTTGTATTCATTACCTTCATTCTCCCCTCAGTTTGATGAAATAAACTGCAGGGCCATAGAGGCGAACTGCAGTTACATTTCTTTATATTTCATCCCTCACAGCCGGTGTTACATTTTCTGCATTAATAGGCAGCGTAATCTTTTTGCGTGTATACATGAAGTAATAATACACATAACAAAGGGCTATAAATCCAAAGCCCCAATATAGAGAGGTTCTCTGTGTAGGATCAAAAGCCATAACTGCAAAAATGGCCAGACACATGACAATGCATAGGATCGGGATAAAAGGATATAAAGGCACCTTATATTGTAAATCCTCCACGTTACCGCCATTTTTCATATATTGTCTGCGAAACCCTATTTGTGCTGCGGCAATGGCCAGCCATGTAAGTGTGCCACCTATGCCGCTGACAGCCAGCAGAACAACAAATAAAGTATCTGCTGCTACATAACTTGTTAACAGTGATAACAGTGCAAAACCAAGAGTCACTAAAAGGGCATATGAAGGAACACCCCGTTTATTCAGCTTTCCAAAGACTTTTGGAGCCATCCCTGTTTCTGAAAGCGAGTACATGATTCTTGTACAGGCGTAGAGACCCGTGTTTCCGACAGATAAGATGGCCGTTAGGATAACAAAGTTCATAATATCTGCTGCATATGGTATGCCTACCATATCAAAAACGGTTACAAACGGACTTTCCATCACCCCAGCTTCTTGCCATGGAACAATGGCTGATAAAACAAAGATAGCCAGAACATAGAACAGCAGGATTCGAAAAACGATAGTACGGATGGCTCTTGGTATATTTTTTTCTGGCTCTTCCGTCTCTCCTGCAGCCACACCCATAATTTCCGATCCCTGAAATGCATAGATCACAGACATCATTGAAATAAAGACCCCAACCAGGCCTGCAGGGAATATACCGTCACCAATGAAATTGGTTAAATAAGGGGCAGGGGAGCTGTCCATAGAAATAATGCCAAAAATTGCACCTAATCCAATTATGATAAATAAAATGACAGTCAGGACTTTAATACCAGCGAACCAATACTCTGTCTCAGCAAATGCTTTCGTTGTAAGTGAGTTGATTGAAAATAACAGGACTATAAAAATTGCACACCAAATCCATGTTTGAACATCCGGAAACCATCTTTTCATCAGCAATCCTGCAGCCACGAATTCAAGTCCGACATACATGGCCCAGCTCAGCCAATAGACCCAGCCGACAACAAAGCCTGTTGCGGGACCAATAAACTTGGTCGCATGCGCCTGAAAGGAGCCTGAAACAGGCATAACAACTGATAATTCTCCCAGACAAACCATAGCCAGATACATTAGAAGACCGCCAACAAGGTACGCCATTATTGCACCTGCTGGACCAGCCTCACCTATTGCATACCCCGACCCGAGGAATAATCCTGTGCCGATAATCCCTCCTAATGACATCATAAATAAGTGGCGGCTTTTCATTTGCCTTTTTAATTTTGATTGACTCATATTTTCACCCTGCTTTCAGATTAAATTAAATCTTTTATTCGTAAGCGCTTACAAAACGGTGAAATATTTCAGTCTGCGGCTGCAGCTGTATCTTTAGGAAGCGGCAGTACTTTTTCTAGATCTCTCTGAATCATTAAATGAAAATGGTGAACCAGATTTTCGGTAAGCGAGAATCTTCCTTGTGAATAAGCCCCTGTGTCGATCCCTTTTTGTACCATCTGACAAATATCAAGATCTTCTTTTCTGACAAGCTCATCCATTTTCATTAACTCTTTTTCTTCCTCTGTAACCTCATCACCCATAAAAAACGTTGTGTACACATATTTTGTAGTTTTAGCATCTATTGGTATAGACTGATGTATGGATAGATTAGGCGGCCCAGGATCGAAAGAAAACCATGTATTTGGGTAAAGCCAATAATATCTGCCGCCTTGTCCCATCTCAAAGTCTAAATTTCTCCCCTTTAAAGGTGTTCCCTGATAAGAATAGTAATCGGACATGGTCATTTCGTATTGTTTCATATCCAGTTTTGAAACGAGTGTCTTATGTACAATTGAACAGTGATCACACTCAAGATAGTTGTCAATTCCTATTTTCCAATTTGAACGGCAGATGGTTTCTTTTACGGACACACGATTTAAACGATCCAAATCATATTTTGACACATGCTTGAAAAGATCAGGGTATTGGATTTCCATTGAAACAGCATCAGGATTAAGATTGACAAAGATAAACGAGTGCATAATCTCAAGTTTAATCGTTTTTAAGCAGAAATCCTGATGGTCGAAATGATCGCATCCCTTCATATTAGGAGCACTGAGGAGCGAACCATCTGTGCGGTATGTCCAGGCATGATAGGGACAAGTAAAAGCGGCCTTATTCCCTTCCCCTTCCACAAGCTTGGAAGCGCGATGAGAACATACATTATAAAACGCACGCAACTCTCCGTCCTGTCCGCGGCTAATAATAATAGGACGGTCAGCAATCTCAGCCGTAAAATAGTCTCCCGGCCTGCTGACTTGGCTCATATGTCCTGCATACTGCCAAGTCTTTCTGAAGATTTCTCTTTTTTCTGCCTCTAAAACTTCTGGATCCGTATAGATCCACGATGGCAGTGTATGTGCTTCACTTAAGTCAGTACTGACTCTAACTTCTTTCACGATTTACTCCCTCCCTTTTACAAATTACATCTAATAACACTGCTAACAGTGTATTAAACTTATTTTAAATTAAAAATATTCTGAATAATATGTTTAAAATGACCAAAAAACAGGGATTGAAAAAAAACTATTTTTGGTTTTTTTATCTAAAAAAACTGCAGGCGCAAGCTCTGCAGTTCAATCCCTAAATTTATTCGCTAATCATTAACTTGCATTAGAAAGCGTTTTGTCCGTTCTTCCTTCGGGTTATTAAAAATGTCTTCAGAACTTCCCTCCTCAACAATTACACCGCCATCCATGAAGATGATTCTGTCCGCTGCCTCTTTCGCAAATTTCATTTCATGGGTGACAACTACCATGGTCATGCCTTCATTTGCCAAATCCTTCATTACCTGGAGAACTTCCCTGACAAGTTCTGGATCTAATGCCGAAGTAGGTTCATCATAAAGCATTACGGCAGGGTTCATTGACAGCGCTCGTGCTATTGCTACACGCTGCTGCTGTCCTCCTGACAGCTGTGAAGGATAATGGTGGCAGCGTTCTCCAAGTCCCACTTTTTCAAGGAGAGTCTGCGCTAATTCCGCTGCTTGTTCTTTCTCCATTCCCTGCACAACGATTGGACCTTCCATGACATTTTCAATTGCTGTTTTATGAGGAAACAAATTAAATTGCTGGAACACAAATCCAGTTCTTTTCCGCAGTTCTCTTATTTCATTTTTACGTGAACGATTTGGCTTGCCTCCTGCAGCAATTTTTTGAGAGCCAATCTGAATGGTGCCTTCAGTTGGTTCCTCTAAAAAGGTCAAACAGCGGAGGAGAGTGGATTTACCTGAACCGCTCGGCCCCATCAGGACAACAACTTCACTTTTGTTTACAGATAGGTTTATCCCATGAAGGACTTCCATTTCTCCGAATTTCTTTTTTAAATTTTCTATTTGTATTACACTCATGATTGCCCCCCATCCTTCGATTTGCCAGATGATTTTTCATAAAAGGCTATCTATTTTTATAGGAATGCCTGCTTTTGCAAAATACCCAGTGGAATTATACAGCTACATGCTTAGAAGCTCGTTTTTCAAACCGATCCAATATTGCTGTAAAGAATGCAATCAAAACCCAGTAAAGTGCAGCTGCAACCAAGTAGATTGTCAGCGGCTCAAACGTTTTGGCAATTATTAAAGAAGACATTTGCAGCAGCTCTGTAACTGTAATGACAGATACAAGAGAAGTATCCTTGATTAAAATAATAAAGGTATTCGACATGGTGGGTATGGCTACACGCAGGCTCTGTGGAAGTATAGTATGTCTCATGGCCTGGCTGTAGGTCATTCCCAATGATACGGCGGCCTCCATCTGTCCCTTGTCAATTGATAGAATGGAGGCGCGGAATGATTCAGATAAATACGCTCCAGCGTTTAAGCTTAATGCGAGAATCCCGGAAGGGATGGGATCAAGTTCAATATTAATTTGCGGCAAACCATAATAAATGACAAAAATTTGTACCAGCAGCGGAGTTCCGCGAAAAATAGATACATATACTTCAGCTGTTTTAACTAATACGGAAATTTTTGAAATTCGTCCCAAAGCTGTAAAAAAACCAAGAAAAAGTGCAATCACAATGGATATTACAGCTAAAAATATAGTCATCAAGGTTGCATATAATAATGGCGGCAAGGCTTCTATTACAATTAAAAAATCCATAAGCACTCCTCCTTTTAACTATCTTCTTCCTCTGGTTATGCAAATATTAATCATTATACAAGGACTTCTTCTTTAAATCTTATGTTTATCCCTAATTCACCCAATTGTTCCATGAATGGATCAAAACGGTCTTTAATAATAAGCTCTTCTACTGAAACAATGCCCTTTTCGGCAATTTTTCCTTCTGCAATCCAATTAGCCAATAACATAGCAGGAAGAGCAGTAGTTTTAGCCATAGAAGTAATATTGCGTTCATGGTCATAAAAATCAACCATTTCCCACGTGTATTTCGTTTGGACACCTGACTTCTTTCCGTTAACTTCAACGCGCAAGACAGTGATGTCTTCTTTGGTCTTGCCTTGAAGCTTTGGAGCTAAGACTTTTTCAGAGAATGCACGCGGCCTGATTTGCGTTCCATTAATATCAATTGGTTCATCATCAAAGAAACCAAGCTGACTGAGGAATTGCATTCTTTCCCAATGCCCTTCATACCTTACCGTTTTTTCATATAGTCTCTTCACTTTATCTTTTAACGTATAGGCGGTACTATGTGCATCTGTAATGACCGCTTCACACATGCCAACCGGTTCAGGAAATGACATTTTCTCTAATCCGGATAATGCCGGAAGTTCAACCAGCTCGCCATTTTCAGCTGCTAATGCAGGCCTTGTATACAGGCCGAGTACGCTTTCAAGCCGGAACACCACTTGGTACCATAAAGGCGGCTGGGGAAACCGAGGAATCCCTCCGCATGTCATAACTGCTTCCTCAGCCTCATCGAGCATTTCGATGCCTTGAGCTGCCAAAAAGTTAGTTATCCCCGGCGCAACACCACATCCTGGGACAATAACCACCCCAGCCTCCTTGGCTTTCTGGTCAAGCTTCACTTTTTCTTCATACTTGGATCCTACTAAATCCACTAAATGACACTTTTCTTTGATAGCAGCTTCAATGGCTAATGGACTTAATGAATGTGGCAGACAAGCAACAGCAATGTCCGCATCCTTTAATACAGTCTGTATATCTTCTATTGTTTCAAGAGACGCCTGTTTACCATACACCTTTTGGGTATTGGCTATTTCAACACACTTTTCCACACTGCTTTCATTCACGTCAACAGCAGTAACCGCCTCAATATCAGGAAACTTTGCCAATTCACATACTACAGTAGTGCCTATCATTCCAGTCCCTAAAACAACAGCCCGCATAATTTCTCCTCCTCTTAAATATTTCCCTTTTTAAGTAAAGACAGGAGCAGAGACATCCTGTCTTTAAGGGATAAATTCTTTAATTCTCTAATGGTTCCGTTCCAAACCACTTCTTATAAATTTCAGAATATGTTCCGTCTTCTTTCATATCTGCCAATATCTGATTGACTTCCTTAACAAAGTCATCATTATCTTTCTTAATGGCCATTCCGATTTCATCCTTATTAACAATGTCACTTGAAATCTTGAGCGGCAAATCATTTTCTTTAATGTTATAACTCATTAATAATTGGTCGTTAATGATTACATCGAGACGTTTGTTCATCAGATCAGCAATATAATCATTAACAGCCTTATATGTCTTTACATTCGCTCCGTCCACACTGTTGGCAACTTCTTCAAAAGTAGTTCCCCCTCCGACACCGACATTTTTTCCTTTTATATCTTCTAGTTCAGTAATTCCATCTGTATCTTCTCTTGTTATCAGGACTGAACCAGTCACAACATAAGGATCGGTAAAATCAACGCTTTTTTTCCGCTCTTCAGTTACCGTCATTTGTGCTATCACAATATCAAACTTATCCGATTTCAAACCTCCAATAAGGCTCTCCCACTTAGTAGCAACAAATTCAGTTTCAGCACCTAACCGCTTTGCTATTTCATTAGAAATATCAACATCAAAGCCATCATATTTCTGATCGTCATTCAAAAAGTTAAAAGGAGGATATGTACCCTCAAATCCGACTTTCAGTACTTTAGACTCCTTAACCCGAGCTAACACACTGTCTGATTTACTTTCACCTGATGTTTTGTTTCCTCCGCAGCCAGCCAGTATTCCAGCAATGATCAGAACAACCAATGAAATCAAAAAGCCCTTCTTCATTCCGTCTCCCCCTTAATTTCAATATTTCAGAATGCCAACACAGGCTGCAAAAATGTAAGTCTATTTTCTATACACTCTAAAATATTGTTGTTCAAAATTGTAGAACAATCTACAAGATTAGTGTAAACTTAGGTTATGTAATTGTCAATATTTTTTGAATATTATAAATATTGTTATATTAATATAAGATTGCTTTTTACAGAAGAAGATTCTTTTTCCGGAGGTATGTATATGAAGAAGGTTTCCATGGAAGAAAACGTGTATAACCATATTAAAACAGCTATACTTGCAAGAAAATTAGCGCCAGGAAAACAGCTGGTGGAACATTATCTATCAAACTCTCTGGGTGTAAGCCGCACTCCCATCAGGAATGCAATCAAAAGATTATCTTTGGAGGGTCTGGTAGATATAATCCCAAATAGAGGTGCTTTTGTAACGAATCCAACGAAAGAAGAAATGATACAAGCTTATGAATTGAGATCTAGACTAGAGTATATTGCAGTATGCCAAGCTATGAATGTCTTAACTGAATCAGATTACAGGACCATTAAGGGAAATCTTGTAAATGAAAAAGAGGCACTTTATAACAGAAACCCGGAAGAATATGTACGGTTTAATAAGGAATTTCATATTAGCATCACGCAAAAATGCGGCAATAAATTTTTGAACGAATTTATTTTGAGGCTTATCACTCAGACGAATATCTATCTAATCCTTTTTGATGATTTTTTTTCAAACCCAAAACAAGAACCTTATAGTCCTGATGAACACAGCCATATACTTTCTCTAATTGAAGATAAGGATACAGAAAAATTAGAAATAGTGTTAGAGAATCATTTTAAACGTGCTATAACCAGCCTGGAAACTCATTATTACCGTTATAAAGAGATTGATGAAATCTTTTAGGCAATCAAAAAACTTATTGGTGATTTTGCGGATAACTTGAGAATGTATTGTGTTTAGAAAGGAATGCAAAAAATGAAAATCCTTGAAAATATCGCTCAGGACATTGTAGAAAAAACGAGTGAGATATTGGAGTATCCCATCAGCATTACCGATAACGAGGGATATATCATTGGTTCAACGGATCAAAGCAGAATCGGGATCTTTCATCGTCCTTCACTTGAAGTAATTAATAAAAATACGACGGTGGTCTGCAGGAATGAAATAGAAAGAAAAATTCTTCCTGGTGTGTCTGCTCCTATAAAGTTTAACAATAAAGTAATTGGTGTGCTTGGAATTGTGGGCAATCCCGCTGAGGTCGAGAAATATGTACAGCTTGTCAAAAATCAAGTTGAAATGATGTGCCAGGACGCTTTCCGGAAAGAAATGGTGGAGCTGAAAGAAAAGATGGCAGAAATGCTGGTTCATCAACTTATTCATTATAAAGATTCTGAACAAGAAGAAAAAGAGCATATTTTCCAGTATGCGAAACTGCTCGATTTTGATCTCTCCATCAATCGGACCTGTATTATTATTGATGTCACGAACCCTCTATCAGGTGACCGGAACCTTTTTGGGGATCTTTCGTTTCAATACTTTCAAAAAGAAGTGCTAAGCTTTTTAAAGTTAATCTTTCATGAAAATGACAATGATATCGTGTCTTTTCTGGACTTCAAACGTTTCATTATTTTTAAATCCATGCCCTTTTCTCAGTCATTTGCATCTTTCCTGGAAACTTTGGGTGAAAGGCTGGAAAAAATCAATTCGTTTCTAGATGCTAAATACAATGTTTCTGCAAAGATTGGTGTGGGAGATGTTCAAAATGGCCATAAAGGATGCTATGAATCTTACCAAAATGCTATGAAAGCAATGAATATTGGCCTGGGGTTTCAAGAACACCCTCACATTCATTTGTATAATGAGCGGGAAGCCATGCTGAGTCTTTTGCCAAGAGAGCTTTCTCCTGCCTATAAGCAAAAACTCTTAAACTTGATATCTTCTTTATTAGAGCAAGATAATTATGAGGTATTATCGTCCACCTTTACGGGATTCTGCAAATACAATATGAACTTGAGTGAAGCTTCAAGAAATATGTTTATCCACCGGAACACCATCATTTACAGACTGGAAAAAATCAGCGAAATCACTTCCCTCAACACCAGCAGCTTTGAACATTGCATGCTTCTCTTTACTGCCATTAAATGCTTTGAAGAAATGCAGGCAACATCACGGTGAGACATTACAAAAAACACCTTCAGTAAGAGCCTGGCTCTTACGAAGGTGTTTTATTAATATATCGCATCTTCGATAATAAGGTCTTTCTCTGCAAAACGTTCCACTCTTAATGGAGATAAGTCCAGTGTTTCATAGTTTCCCGTCCGAATCAGCTCAGACAGGCACTTTCCGACTGCAGGAGCCTGCTGCATGCCATGTCCGCTGAAGCCAAAGGCAACATAGTAGCCTTTCATTGTCGGGTATTCACCAAGAATGGCATTATGGTCTTCCGTGTTAAAATCATACAGTCCTGACCAGCCTCTTTCGATCTTGGCATGCTCGAAGTTCTTGATCCGGTTTGCCAGCACAGGCCAGATGTGTTCCTCAAAAGCAGATCTTCTCCATTTAAAGTTGATGCCAGGCTCAATTTCCTCCGCATAGCCGGATATAAATTTTTCCCCTTCATGCCGGAAATAAACACCTGTTGGGTCCATCGTTAATGGGAGATAGTTTTTAAGCGGCTCCTTAATATCAAATTGAAAAATCTGTCTTGGAAGCGGTACAACGGGAAGCGGCAGTCCGGCTTTATCTCCCAATATGGAAGCCCAGGCCCCTGCACAATTCACCACAACAGGAGCATGATATTCCCGGCCATCAGCAAGTTTGATGCCCTTCACTTTCCCTGTTTCAGTAATCAAACTCTCCACTTCATCGTAAATATATTCTGCACCAAGCTTTTTGGCATATTTCACATAGCCAAGCATGACAGAATATGGATCTAAATAGCCGCTTTCACTGCAGTACAGGCCGCCGGCAATATCATCTATATTAAGTTCTGGGATAATATTTAATAGACCTTCCCCTTCTACAAGCTGTGAATGTATGCCATTTTGATTTTGAAGCTTTAAGTGTTTTTCAAAACGGGACATCATTTGATCAGTGGCTAAAAATAAGTAGCCCCTTTGCTTAAAATCAATCTCTGCCGCTTCACCGTCAATGGACATGTTCTGTGAAAAATCTTTATAAATCTGAAGGCTGTATTTGCTGAGCTGCATATTGATGACGGTAGTATACAGCTGTCTGAATCCTCCAGCGCTCCTTGGCGTCGAAGCAAATTCATAAAGCCCATCCTTCTCAAATACCACAATCTTACCCGTGTATCCATCGTTTAACAAATTATAAGCAATGCTTGAACCGATGACTCCCCCGCCAATAATAATAATATCTGCATGGCTTGACAATTCGCTTCCCTTCCCTTCTTTCCAGCATTATATAGTTATAATGTTACTGATTAGAAGTCTGGGATGCTATGTGCAAATTACACAGAAAAAGAATATTTAGAAAATTTTTAATTGTGTATTTTCACAAGGGTTTTTACTTATTGAAGAAGAATCTATTAAGAATTAGCAGAAAAAAGGGTGATCCATTTGAGTTTTTTAAAAGAAATCTCGCAATTAATTGTAGATAACACCTCGAATATAATAGAATACCCTATTAGCATCAGCGATAATAAAGGCATTATTATTGGTTCCAGCGACATCAGCCGATTAGGAAGCTTTCATCAGGCTTCTCTTGAGATAGTGGAGCGAAAAACAGCCATTGCGTATGAGGTGAACGAAGCAAAAAAACTCGATAACGTATTGCCGGGTGTAGCTGCGCCAATCATGATCAATCATGAACCAATTGGAGTCCTGGGGATTGTAGGGGAGCCTGCTGAAGTGTGGAAATATGCACAGCTGGTAAAAAGCCATGTGGAATTAATGTGCCATGAGTACCTAAAAAAAGAATTGAATGCGATTGAATCAAAAACCTTGGATAATTTAATCCGTTATCTCTTAAACTCTCAGAAGCAAGAGGATATGGAGTACAGCATAAGATATGCCAAAATGCTTGGATATAATTTGGAGTCTGATCATAATCGGATTTGCTTATTAATCCAATTCGAAATAGACCTGAATGCCAGCCATTTAGCCAAAGACGGACAGATTTCCGATAAGTATTCCTGGCCTTTCCTCCAAAATAATTTTTCTGAGATACTAAGCTACTATTTGGCGGACAGTAAAGAAGATATTCTTTCTCCACTGACACTTGATCAATTTCTGCTGATTAAAGTTGTGAATAAGGAAGAATCTCATGACCTTTTTATCAAAAGACTGGAACATAAGATACAAAGATTACTGAGATATTTAGAAAACGAAAATAATTGTACAGCGAGCATCTCCATTGGCAGCTCAGAAAAAGGAGCACTTGGAATAAAAGTTTCCTACCAGGCAGCTTTACAGGCATTAACAGCTGGAAAACAATCAAACCGCTCTCCAAAAATTTTCTACTATAATGATTGGAACATTATTTTTGAACTGTTAGGAAACGGCTTAAATCAATATGTTAATGAGAGATTACATGAAAAATTGGAGGATTTCATTAATCATGTAAATTTTCCAATCCTTGCCCAAACCTTCCTGGCTTATTGCAAATGCAGCATGAATATGAGCGAAACGGCACGTATGCTGTTTCTCCATCGAAACTCACTTGTATACCGCATGGAAAAAATAAATGAACTTACCTGTTTGGATATTTCAAGGTTTGATCACTGTATGATGTTATTTTTCGCGATTAAAAATTCAGGCGTACCTGCTCCAGAGCTGCAGGTAACAAAAGACACACTGGCAGCGGAACATGCCGGAGATATCTCCCTTTTAACCAGATAGATTTAAAATAAAATGAAAAGCAGCAAATATAATTTGCCGCTTTTTTCTTTCCCTGTCATTAACTTTTATACACCTCGCGTACGCCTAACTTAGACGTGCTTTCAACTTCTTGCAGATGTAATCGCCAACTTGCTCTGTAGTCGATTTACCCCCCAGGTCCGGAGTCAGCACTTCCTTTTCCTGCAATACATCTTCCATGGCATCAATGATGGCTTTTGCTGATTCTGACTGCCCCAAGTGATCAAGCATCATACTTGTACACCAGATAGATGCAAGAGGATTTGCTATACCTTTACCGGCTATATCCGGTGCCGAGCCATGAACAGGTTCAAACATGGATGGATATTTCTTTTCGGGATTGATATTGGCAGAAGGTGCAATCCCCAAGCCTCCCACAATGGCTGCACCCAGGTCTGTTAAAATATCACCAAATAAATTGGAAGCTACAACAACATCCATCGTCTCTGGCTTGCTGACAAAAAAGGCTGCTAAGGCATCAATATGAACTGTATTGCTTGTCACTTGCGGATACTCCTGATTAATCCGTTCAACATATTCGTCCCAAAATGGCATCGTGTGGTTAATGCCGTTCGACTTTGTAGCTGCAGTTACATGCTTCTTTTTGCCTTGCTTTTCGGCAAGATCAAACGCATATCTAAGGACCCTTTCTACTCCCTTGCGCGTAAACACACTGGTTTGCATTGCCATATCCAGATCTGTTCCTTCGTACATTCTGCCTCCGATACTTGAATACTCTCCTTCATTATTTTCTCTAATGACAATGAAATCGAGCTGTTCAGATGTTTTTCCCGCTAATGGAGAATCCAGGCCCTTTAAAAGCTTCACCGGACGCAGGTTGATATATTGTTCGAATTGACGCCTGATTGGCAGCAATAAGCCCCATAGCGATACATGGTCAGGCACTCCAGGATATCCAACGGCCCCCAGAAAAATAGAAGCGAAGTCTTTCAATTGTTCCAGACCGTCGTCCGGCATCATCTTGCCATGCTTAGCGAAATATTCACAGCTCCAGTCAAACTCTTTGTAAGTTAAGGAGAATCCGCCATGAAGATTACATATGGTATCTAATACTTTCTTCCCTTCCCGAACAACATCCACTCCAATGCCGTCACCAGGAATCAGGGCAATTGAATAATTATCCATACTTGAGCTCCTATTCTATTATTTTTAAATTTAAAACTTCAGGATTTGCAAGAAATTCAGGTCTTTTTCCATTAAGTACATTAATTACATTTTTAGCAACGGTAGTGGACGTAATGAAATTACATTCAGCCGTTGTACCGCCTACATGGGGTGTTAGAACCACATTAGGCAATGAAAGCAGCGGAAGATCCCGGGCTGGCGGCTCAGGATCAAATACATCAAGTCCAGCTCCTGCAATTTTCCCGTCTCTTAATGCCTCATATAAATCATCTTGATTTACAACCGCTCCCCGGGCCGTATTGATTAAATACGCGGATGGCTTCATGATTGAAAGCAGCTTGTGATCAATTGAATATCTAGTTGAATCATTTAAGGGAATATGCAGAGATATAAAATCCGATTCCCGGAATACTTCTTCCAAGTCTGTATTAATTTTAATGCCAATTTCCTCAGCTAAGCCGTGCTTTTCTGGATGATACTCCCTCACCCAGGCAGTTACGTCCATTTCAAAGCCAAGTTTTAACCGTTTAGCCGCTTCTTGAGCAATGTTTCCAAAACCAATCAGGCCAGCTTTTTTGCCCTTCAGTTCATGAGGAATAAGATAATTTCGCGAATTATAATCTCCCTTTCTCATCTTGCCGTGAAGCGGAATAACAGACTTAGCCAGTGCCATCACAAGCATGACTGCATGTTCCGCTGTTGATACTTTATTGACAGACGGTGCATGCAGGACGGGAATCCCCCTCTGTGTTGCATATTCCACATCAATATTATCAAGTCCGACTCCTGCACCGGAAATGACTTTTAAGTGAGGATTTGCATCAATCACTTCTTTAGTAATTCGAGCAGGTGCTCTCAAAACAATGCCGTCTGCTCCCTTCACCATCTCGCATAAATGGTCTGGGCTGTAATTGTCTGTTTGAATCACTTCTGCACCTTCACGCAGAAGCTTTTCTCCTTCTGAATGATACATTGGAAGTATTTGCAAAACTCGCGGTATACGCATGTAATATTCCCTCCAGCACTTTATACTCGCAGATTTTCAACGATCGTTGCGATACCCTGACCGCCGCCAATACAAGCGGTGATTAAACCATAGCGGCCGCCTCTTCTTTCAAGCTCATTCATGATTTTGACAGTCAAGATGGCTCCGGTTCCTCCAATTGGATGCCCTAAAGCAATAGCACCGCCATTAACATTTAATTTACTTCTATCTATATTCAGCTCTTTGACAACAGCCAGTGCTTGAGCAGCAAAGGCTTCATTCAGCTCTATAAGGTCAATGTCATCAAGAGTCAGCCCTGCCAGCTTAAGCGCCTTCATGACAGCCGGCACTGGGCCAATACCCATAATTTCCGGTGATACCCCGGCAGCTGCTTGTGCAATAACCTTCAGGCGAGGGCTAAGGCCTCTGCTAAAGGCTTCTTCCTCAGCCATCATCACCAATGCAGCAGCTCCATCATTGCGTCCGCTCGCATTTCCCGCTGTAACAGTTCCGCCTTGCTTAAACACAGCCTTTAAAGAAGCAAGCTTTTCAAGACTCGTTAAGCGTGGATGCTCATCTGTATCAAAAACAATCTTTTCTTTTTTCATTTTCACTTCATATGGAATGATTTCCTCTTTAAACGTCCCCTGCTGGATAGCGGCAGCAGCCTTTTGCTGACTTTCAAGGGCAAATTCATCCTGTTCTTCTCTGCTGATATTATATTTTTCAGCGAGGTTCTCAGCTGTAAGTCCCATTGTCAGATTACCGTATACTTCAATCGGCTGTGCCCTTGGCTGGCTTTCTGTATTCGGGTCCACAATTTCTGCATTGCCTGCACCATACCCATATCTTGCCTTCCTCAAATAATAGGGAGCCGTACTCATGCTTTCCCCGCCGCCGGCAAGCACAATGTCAGATAATCCGCACTGGATTTGCTGTGCTGCGTTATTGATCGCCTGCAATCCTGATCCACACTGGCGATGAACGGTGTATCCCGGCACCTCGACAGGAAGTCCGGCTCTTAAAGCTGCCAGCCTGGCTAAATTGGGGACATCTGAACTTTGTTTCGCATGTCCCCAAACCACTTCATCCACTTCTGACCCTTCCAGCCGGCTTCTTTCAAGCACTCCTCTCATTACTTTTTCTGAAAGAAAATCAACCTCTATATCCTTGAGTGTACCGCCCATCCGTCCAATGGCAGTTCGAACACCATCAATTATAACTGCGTTTCTCATGGTTTCCCCCTTGATAGATGTGGTGTAATCTATATGAAAATTGTTTATCGACTGTTCACAGGCAATTTCTTATGAAATTCCCGGTTCAGTTCGCCGGCAATAATGTTTTTTTGAATTTGGCTGGTACCTTCATAAATTTTCGTAATTCTAGCGTCCCGGTAAAAGCGTTCAATTGGATAATCCTTCATATACCCGATGCCGCCGTGTATTTGGACAGCTAAATCAGCCACGCGATTATATACCTCAGATCCATATAACTTTGCCATGGCTGCTTCTTTGACTACCCTCTTTCCCTGGTCAGCCATCCAGGCTACCCGATAAGTCATGGAACGGAGCACTTCAATTTCCAATGCCATATCTGAAAGCATGTGCTGAACAGCTTGCTGTTCAAAAATCGGTTTGCCAAACTGTTCCCGCTGCATAGCATAGCTCATGCTGAGTTCAAGCAGCTTTTCACATGAGCCCAGATTTCTGGCTGCAAGCCCGGCTCTGCCATTTGCGAGAATTTTCAATGCGTTCACATATCCTCTGCCTTCTTCTCCAAGAACATTTTCTGCAGGCACCTCGCAATTTTCAAAGAAAAGCTCAGCTGAATGGGAACCGCGAAGGCCCATTTTCCGCTCTACTGCACCAACGATAAATCCAGGAAAGTCTTTTTCCACAATAAATGAAGTGATTCCTTTTGCCCCTTTACTCGGATCGGTGACAGCCATCACCGTAAAAACATTTCCGCAGACCGCATTCGTAATATAATGTTTGGATCCATTTAATATATATTTATCTCCCTTTTTCTCTGCCTTCGTCTTCAGATTCGAGGCATTAGAACCTGCACTCGGCTCCGTCAGCGCAAATGCGCCAATCCATTCACCGCTTGCCATTTTAGGAAGATATTTTTCCTTTTGTTCCTTTGTTCCCAGCTCGACAATTCCCGCCGTACCGATGCCAGTATGGGCGCCGATTAACGTTGTGTATCCATTATGGGTTTTTCCCAGTTCTTCATAAATAGCACATTTCCCAACCCAGTTTAGACCCAAGCCGCCATATTCCTCTGGTATACTTAATCCGAATAGTCCCATTTCCTTGGAACTCTCAACGATATGGCTTGGGATTTCATCATTCTCCTCAATTTCCATCGCCACCCGCTCTACTTCTCCCTGCACATAGTCTCCAACTGCTTTTTTTAGAAGCTGAATGTCCTCTGAAAATGTAAAATCCATCATTTTTCCCCCTAATTGTTGGATTGGTTATTTACCTTTAAATTGTGGTGTTCTTTTCTCCAAAAAGGCTTGTGTTCCTTCCAATTTATCTTCCGAGCCGATTAAGATAGTCTGGGCAAGCTTTTCCAAATAAAGCGCCGTTTCCATTTCCATGTCTGCTCCGCGATTAACGGCTGCCTTCGCCATTCTTAAAGCGAGGGGTCCTTTTACACTAATTCTTCTGGCATATCCTTTTGCCGTTTCTATCAGCTCCTCCTGCGGAACGGCTTTGCTGATCAAATTCAATCTTTCCGCTTCTGCAGCAGTAATGACATCACCAGTTAAGATCAGTTCCATTGCTTTGCCTTTTCCAATAATTCTGGACAGGCGCTGAGTTCCGCCTGCCCCCGGCATAATTCCTAATCCCACTTCAGGAAGGCCAACCTTAGCATTTAATGAAGCTACACGGATATCACAGGCTAGTGCAAGCTCCAAGCCCCCTCCTAAAGCATATCCATTTATTGCAGCTATGGTCGGCTTTTCATAGTCCTCAATTTTCCGGTATGTTGCAGTCATATTTGGCTTAAGAGCATCGATCATGGTCCTTTTGCTTAGCTGGCTTATGTCTGCACCCGCGGCAAAGGATTTTTCACCTGCACCTGTAAAAATGATGACGCGGATATCCTCATCGCCTCTCATTTTTTCCAATGCTGTTTCTATTTCCAGGAGAGTATCAATATTTAAGGCGTTTCTCAATTCCGGACGATTAATAATGATAAAACCAATACCTTCTTCAGCACGGACTAAAATATTATTAAAATCCATATTTAACACCTTTCTATTAAACAGGCATTTTCTTCAGATTTTCTGAAATGATAAATGCGGCATCTGTCAAATTTCTAATTTCATCAATAGAGCTGGACTCAGATATTTCTTCGAGATATAATTGTCCATTGGTTATTTTGAATACTGCTTTTTCTGTCACGATCATTTCCGCTTTTCGTATCCCGCTTGCAGGGTAAGTTAGGGATTTAACAATTTTCGGAAGATGATCTTTAGTTACATGGGTGATGGCTATAATAATCTTTTTAGCACTCGCCACTAAATCCATAGCACCGCCAACTCCCAAAATATCCTCACCAGGGACTGCCCAGTTCGCTATTTCTCCTGATCCGCTTACTTGAAGTGCACCTAAAACTGCCACATCAATATGCCCTCCGCGAATCATGACAAACGAGTCAGAACTTGAGAAAATGGAGGCGCCTATTCCCAATGAAATCGGATGTTTGCTGGCACTTATCAGGTCCATATCGATTTCTTCCTTTGGCGGAGTCGGCCCCATTCCCAATAACCCGTTTTCTGATTGCAAATACACCTTGCTTTCAGGTTTTAAATAGTTCTGTATTAAGGTGGGAATCCCTACTCCAAGATTAACAACTGAGCCTTCTGGGAGCTCCATGGCAATTCTTTTTGCAATTCTCACTTTATCTGTATCCAGTTTTTTGCCGGCAACGCTCAACATACTCACCCCCTATTTTTTCATAGCGATCATTTATAACGACCATATCAACAAAGGAATGCGGGGTAACTATCTTTTCAGGATCAAGAGTACCTGCTTCAACTATCTCATCCACCTCGGCAATAACCAGTTTGGCAGCCGTTGCCATCATCGGATTGAAATTCCGGGCTGTTTTTGAATAAATGAGATTTCCAAGTGTATCCGCTTTTTCAGCTTTTATAAGAGCCACATTTGCTTTTAAGCCTCTTATGAAGATATACCTTTCCCCATCAAAAGTGCGTTCTTCTTTCCCATCTGCCAGCTTGGTACCGACAGCCGTTTTGGTATAAAATCCTGCAATTCCCGCACCTCCTGCACGAATCGCCTCTGCAAGAGTACCCTGAGGAATGAGTTCAATCTCCAGCTCACCGTTTTTCCATGCTTTTACCGCATCGCGATTCGATGTAAAATAAGAACCAACTGCTTTTTTTACATGATTAGAGATTAATAGTTTTCCTAAGCCTTTGCCTGCTTCCCCTAAGTTATTGCTGATGATCGTTAATTCTCGGGCATGATCTGTTTCTGTAATGGTGTCTATCAGTGTAAAAGGAGTGCCGCAAAGACCGAAACCTCCTACTAATACACTGTCTCCCCGCTGAATAAACTGAACGGCTTCTTCTGCTGTAACAAGCTTTTCACAGTTGTTGTTAGTGTTGTTCATATTACCGGCCTCCAATTCGGTCCAATGCTAGACTTCATATTCGTAAAATCCGATTCCTGATTTGCGCCCGAGTCTACCGGCTTTAACATACTTAATCAGGAGCGGACATGGACGATATTTTTCACCCAGGGTTTTATGCAAATACTCCATGTTTCTCAGTCTCGTATCCAATCCAACCAAATCAGCGAGCGCCAAGGGACCCATTGGATGATTCAGGCCAAGCTTCATTGCTTTATCAATATCCTCTGCAGAGGCAACACCCTCCATAAGAAGATTCATCGCCTCATTGCCGATCAGACAATTCATCCGGCTGGTAACAAATCCAGGAAACTCGTTAACTTCTACTGTTTCCTTGTTCAGCTTCCTGCCTATTTCTTTAGCTTTATCTACAGTCTCGTCTGAAGTCTGTAAACCTCTAATAATTTCTATAAGCTTCATTTTGTGAACAGGGTTAAAAAAGTGCATGGCAATACATTTTTCCGGTCTGGATGTTTGTGCGGCAATCTCTGTGGGGCTCATGGTGGAAGTGTTGGTTGCGAGAATCGTATGCTCCGGACAATATTGATCAAGCTGTTTAAAAATGTCGATCTTTAACTCCATCATTTCAAAAACAGCTTCAATAACTACATCAGCATTTTCTGCAGCCGTTTTTAAATCAGTTGTAAATTCTAAACTGCTGAGAGCAGCTGTTACCTGATCATGGTTCAAGTAGCCTTTTTCAGCGCTTTTTCTCATTTCTGTTTCAATATAATTTTTTGCCTTATCCAGATTCTCTTCGTTTACGTCATGTAAAAAGACGTGGAAGCCTCCAAGTGCGGCTGCATAAGCGATTCCTCTGCCCATCACACCAGAACCGACAACTGTTAACGTTTCCATACTAAATTGCTCCTTTTGAAAAATTGTGGTAGTTTTCCTCATTACTCTTTAGGTTTTATATTAAAAAAAGGAGTTTAAAAACTTCTTAAACTCCTCTTCTATCATTGCTATCTGATAACAATATTAATAGTTATCTATCTGCGCTCTCTGCAGCTTACCGCTGTAATCCACGTAAATGGATTTCCATTCCGTATAAACATCCAGAGATGCTACCCCAGAATCTCGATGGCCATTGCCCGTTCCTTTCGTTCCGCCGAATGGAAGGTGAATTTCTGCTCCGGTTGTTCCCGCATTAACATAAACAATACCAGTATCCAAATCTCTCATAGCTTCGAAAGCCTGATTGACATTTTGAGTATAAATGGCGCTGGAAAGACCGAATTCTACCATATTATTAATTTCAATGGCTTCTTCCATACTTTGAATGGGAATAATGGAAACGACTGGCCCAAAGATTTCTTCCATGGCGATTCTCATATTCGGTTTTACATCTGTGAAAATGGTCGGTAAGTAGAAGTTTCCTTTGTCCAAACCATCACCATTGGCAATTTTACCGCCAGCAAGCAGCTTCGCTCCCTCTTCCTGGCCTATTTTCACATACTCATCGATTCTTTCAAGGGAAGAACGATTAATGACAGGTCCAACTTTAACTGTTTCATCCAGCCCATTGCCAAGCTTCAGTTCTCCAATGCGATCCAGCAGCTTTCCTTCAAGTTCTTCTTTTACATCTTTGTGCACCAGGACACGGCTTGTAGCGGTACATCTTTGGCCGCTGGTTCCAAAAGCCCCCCAAAGGATTCCTTCTACAGCAAGATCAAGGTCCGCATCCTCAAGCACCGTAATGGCATTCTTCCCGCCCATTTCAAGAGAAGTACGCTTTAATAGAACTCCTGCTTTGCCATTGATATCTCTGCCAACTTCATTCGATCCTGTAAAAGAAATTAAATCGATGTCCGGATGTTCAACCATTGCATCTCCAACTACACTTCCCGATCCATGAACAAGGTTAATTAAGCCTTTTGGCAGACCTGCCTCTTCATAAATTTTCACAAATTCAGCTGCAAGAATTGGAGTTTCAGTCGCCGGCTTCCATACAATAGCATTACCCGTTACAAGAGCAGGAAGCGACTTCCATGAAGCAATCGCGATTGGGAAATTCCATGGAGTGATCAATCCTGCCACTCCAACAGGTACCCTGACACTCATGGCAAATTTATTGCGAAGCTCGGACGGAACTGTATCTCCAAACATTCTGCGTCCTTCGCCTGCCATGTAGTACGCCATATCAATTGCTTCCTGTACTTCTCCCCGGCCTTCGTCAATCACTTTTCCCATTTCACTTGTAAGGATTTGAGCCAAGTCTTCTTTTCTTTCTTTCAGTAAAAAAGCAACCTGATAAAGAATTTCAGCACGCTCTGGGGCTGGCACTAATCGCCAGGATTTTTGAGCGGTTTTCGCAGCTTCTACAGCTCTGTCAACATCGTCTTTTGCTGACTGTGTTACTTCAGCAAGAACTTCACCTGTTGCAGGATTTAATACAGATGCAGTTTTGCCAGTTGACGACTCACACCATTCACCATTAATAAAATTTAATACTTTCTTCATTTAAAAAACCTCCAATAGTTATTGATTATCCTATTACAATTTTTAATTTCTCTTTTATCCGATTAACTGCTTCATATAATCGCTCATTGGGCACGGACAGGGATACTCGGAAATACCCTTCTCCAGAAGGCCCGAAAGCATTGCCAGGAGTAAGAATAACACCAGTCTGCTCCATGACGCTCGAAACAAATTCGGCAGAAGTGTAGCCATTAGGCACTGGGGCCCATATGAAAAAACTTCCTTTTGGCGGAACAACTTTAATCCCAATACGGCTCAGACCGTCGAGCATCGCATTCATCCGCTCTTTATAGATAGCGTTATGCTTTGCAATACACGTTTGATCACTGTTTAAAGCAAAGGCTGCTGCCTTTTGGACGGAAGTCAGCTGACCCGTATCCGTATTGCTTTTATACACAGAAAGCGCTTTAATAATCTTTTTGTTTCCCACCGCATAGCCTATTCTAAATCCTGTCATGTTATAAGTTTTAGATAAGGAGCCAAACTCTACAGCAATGTCTTTTGCTCCATCCGCTTGAAGAATGCTAGGTGCTTTGTAGGAATCAAAAGTAACCATATTATAGGCAGAATCATGCGCAATCGGAATTTGGTGATTTTGCGCAAATTCAATCGCTTCCTCAAAGAATTCAATATCCACTGTAGCTGAAGTCGGGTTCCCGGGATAATTCAAAAACATAAGCCTTGCCTGATTCAGAATATCATCAGGTATGGCATTCAGATCTGGCTTGAAATCATTCTCCCTGGACATCGGCATGTTATGATACCGTCCATTTGCCAGCAGCGTAGCCATTCGGTAAACAGGATAACTTGGATCCGGAATAAGCACATATTCACCGGGATCCACTAGAGTTGGAACCAAATGAGCTATCCCTTCTTTGGATCCGATCAAGGCAAGAACTTCTGTTTCTGGATCCAGCCTTACCTGATACTGCCTCCAATAGAAATCTGCCACCGCCTGCTTGAACTCCATACATCCAGAAAAACTGGGATACTTTAAATTGGCGGGATTCTGAGACTCTTGTACAAATTTCTCAATAATATGGCTTGGAGTTGGCAAATCTGGATCTCCTATCCCCAAATCAATGATATCGATACCTGCTTTTTTCATAGCTTCTTTCTTTTTATTGATCTCTGCGAATAAATAGGGAGGTATTTGCCCTACTCTATCTGATGAAAAGTTCAAAGGCTCACCATCCTGACCAAATAAATTTTCGTAAATTCTGAAAATTGATCTTTCATACTATTAATTTAAAGGATTAAATAGTAAATCACTATGGTTGATTTGAACAAAAATTCAACCTATTTTCCAATAGGTTCCGTACGTTTTTTACAAAAAATTTTTTTCAACGGATAAAAGCCACTATAAAAATATTTTTTTAGTTCGTCCTTTTTCATTTCAGGTGTAAAACGATTAATATAAGAAGTAAAAAAAGAAAAAGAATGTCCCGGATATGCAGACATTCTGTCTTTGTATATAACTATCTAAGGCCCTCATTATGGTCTGTAGCCATAAGCAAACGAAAATAAAATAAGGAAAAACATAAACAGAAAAGAAGATGGAATCAAACTTATAAGAATAAAAATCTTAGCCTTCTTGCTATGCGTTTTGGTAAACCACTTAAAATAGATGAAAATCAAAATTGCTGCAAAGGGCAGAAACAGGTAATTCGCGATGGTTTCAACCCATCCTGAATTTTGGTCCCAATAAGCATCAAGCACTGGGGATATTCCTTCGAATTCCTTATCAATCCTGTTTTTGACGGTAATAAAATAATAGGAAACGACAATATAGTAAGCGACAATGACGCTTTTCATCCACCATACAATATACTTGTTGAAAACGACAATGATAAAGATAAGCAGCAGTGTAATGAAAAAGCCTGTGTATTGTTCGATTCTAAAAACCTCCTAAAAAGGATTTGACTCATCTCAAATAACCAATAAAGAAAATGGCCATTGAAAAATTCCATGGCCATTTGATCTATTATGCTTATTCCTTACAGATGCTGTGCCGTAACCGAACGCTCACATTCCAAAATTCCTGCCGGCGGACCTTCGTACAGAATTTCACCGCCCCCTGCACCTCCATCAGGACCTAGATCCACGATCCAATCACTTTTCCGGATAACGTCGAGATTATGTTCGATGACGATTACGGTATTGCCCTTTTCCACCAATTTATTAATGATTTCCAGAATATTGGAGACATCGGACATATGCAATCCTGTCGTTGGTTCATCGAGAATATAAATACTCCCTTTTGTATTCAGTTCCTTTGCAAGCTTTAGCCTTTGGCATTCGCCACCTGACAGGGTGTTCAGAGGCTGTCCCAGTGACAAGTAGCCAAGACCGACTGTTTCCAGGGCTTTAAGTTTTCTCTGAATGTCTTTTGCCTCAAAGAACTCCACAGCATCTGCTATAGACATCTCCATGATCTCAACAATATTTTTGCCCTTATATAGGTACTGGAGCACATCCTGCCTAAAACGGCTTCCATGACAGTCACTGCATTCAACTTCCATTGCATCCATAAAAGATAAATTGATTTCAACCGTACCGGTCCCCCCGCATGTTGGACATCCCCCGGTCGAATTGTAGCTGAATAATCCGCTTTCCACTCCATTGGCATCAGAGAAAGATTTTCGAATCGAATTCATAATGCCGGTGAAAGTTGCCGGATTGGACCGGATGTTGGCATGGACCGGGCTTTGGTCAATCCGGATGGCCTCCGGAAAATTTTTTGCAAACACTTCATTCACAAGAGTGCTTTTCCCGGATCCTGCTACCCCTGTTATAACCGTAAAAACCCCTTTGGGAACAGAAAGACTCACATTCTTTAAATTATGCAGGCTGCTTTTCCTGCTTTCCATAAACTCGGAAACCGGTCGCGGATTCGTGTTGATCTCTGCACTGCGGTTTAAGTAATTGGCAGTTAATGTATCAGAAGAAAAGAAATCCTGATAACTTCCGGTATACATGATCTCTCCCCCGTGTGTTCCCGCATGCGGCCCCACATCAACGATATGGTCGGCTATTTGGATGACGTCCGGATCATGCTCGACAACTAAAACGGTATTGCCTCTGTCCCTCAGCCGAATCAGCAATTCATTTAACCGGTAGACATCCCGCGGATGCAGGCCGGTGCTGGGTTCATCAAATATGTACATTAAGCCGGTTAAGTTACTGGATAAATATTTTACCATTTTCACCCTTTGGGATTCACCGCCCGATAGTGTCGGCGTTTCCCTTGTCAGATCCATATAGCCAAGCCCAATCTCACAAAGGTTTTGCAATCGCTCCATGATCCCGTCATGAATTGGCTTTGCTTCAGGTGAAGTAATCTGTGGAAGCGTTTGGATTAGCTGATCCAATTGCATGGATGTCAGGTCATGGATGGTATAACCTTTGATTGTGGATGAAAGCACCTTTTCATTGTAGCGTTTTCCTCCGCATGACGGGCAATCAGTCATGGTGCTGAAATTCTTCAGGAGCTTCTCGCCAGCCTTTGAAGTCTCTTTGTCCCTCTTGACATGCTGACGCATGAATTTGACTGCAAGGCCCTCATAGGTTGCATTCATATCATTATTCATATAACTGACTGTTACTTTTTGCGGCTCTGCATGGACAAGCTTATTAAATTCTTCTTCTGTATAATCTTTGATCTTCTTATCAATATCGAAAAATCCAGATTCCGCATATGCCTTCCATTGCCATGTTCCAGGTCCAAACCCCGGAAGCAGAATAGCACCTTCATTTAAGCTTTTTTCCTTATCAAGAGCAGCATCAAGATTGAGTGTAATAATTCTCCCAATCCCTTCACATTTCGGGCACATGCCGCTGGGATCATTGAAAGAATAGGCGTTGCTGTACCCTATATGAGGTTCTGCAAACCGGGAGAATAACAGTCGAAGGAGAGGATTAATATCTGTAGCGGTTCCAAGTGTGGATCGGGCATTTCCCCCGAGCCGTTTTTGATCAACAACAACGGCAGTAGAAAGATTGTTGATTTCATCTGCTTCCGGGCGGCTATACCTCGGAAGAAAAAGCCGCTGAAAACTGCTGTAGGTCTCATTTAACTGCCGGCCTGCCTCCTGGGCAATCGTATCAAAGACGATGGATGATTTACCGGAACCAGAGACACCTGTAAAGATCGTTATCTTTCCTTTTGGAATCTGCAGATTAATATTCTTCAGATTGTTTACTCTGGCATTGAAAATTTCGATGAATTCCTGCTTCACACAATCAGCTCCTTTTGATTCATTTTTCGTATGTATGTATTTGGCGCGGAGAATTATCATACCAATAGTGGAAAACAAATTGCAATAATATTCTTTAATTATTGTAAAAAAACTCAAGCACCATACCTTAGAAAATGAATTCTCTTCAAATGCATGAATACCTTCCAAATGTTAACAATTATTGAAATTCCAAAGGAATATGTAAGAAATTAACGAAGTAAGAAGATAAGGAGGTGAGAAACAGCAATGACTCTCCTTTTTTATAAAGCGATGGAGGCCTTTAAGAAGGATGCGGAGCGCCTGGAAAAAGAAAAGCTTCAAAAGGAAAAGTCAAATGAGAAAAAATCAAAATAATGAGTTACTCTTTCATTCCCCATGGGGGGATTTTTTTTGCAATATTGAGCAGCAGTTTTCCCAACGGAGAACAAAGGGCTGCACTTCCGGTTCCACATTGAATTTTATTCTCAGGAAATTCCCGACAACTGTTCCTCCCTGTTCTTCTATAAGTCTCTGAAGCTGAGCAAGAGCGCCGCAAAATTCAGGATAGGAGGTATCTCGAATTTAAAACTGGTAAATGGTGTAAATATGGCAAACAATCATATAATAGTAACAATTATTCCATTACTTGGCTGCAAACGAGTAACTGGAGACTTTACATTCGAAAAAAAACCAAAAAAAGCTAACGCTCTCACGCCAGCTTTATGTTTTTATTCAGATTAAATGGCCTTTGCTATGTAATATTCCAATTCCTCTTTCAGGCTGCAGGTTTCGCTAAGCTTTCTGCTATTCTCAGCAAAAGAGTCCCTGTTCCCCGATTCTAAATCCTGATCTATTTTATAGTGCAGATAATTGATTTTCAAATCTATATCTAACTGAGATGATATGTATTCATTTCTAAAATATCTCTCTATATCCTCAATTGCCATGTAAAAAGCCTGCTGTCCATTAATCACCACAAGCGCATACCATCCCAAAAATGTGTATTTTCGGTCAGGAGTAACCTCAATAAAATCTCCCTTTTGAAAGTGCAGTATATTCACATGATCAGCATCAGGACAAAAGCAATCGACTTGATGTTCAAATTCCTCTATTGCGATATAAAGTTCACTCATTTTTCAACTCTCCCATATGTCAAATTCAGCTGCTCCGATAAGATCCAAACCGCAGCAAGGGCAGCTGTCATCGTTACATTCATCAGCTTCCATATCCGCTAGATATCCGCACCAGCCGCAAACATATTGTTCAATCGACTTAACTCCCTCCTTCATAGTGGATATCTTATGTAAAATCCAGTGATAATGATTATTATTCGCAAAATCTATTTTATATGAAAATGATTATCAATGTCAATGAGAATGAGATACGGTATCTGCGGCCAATTACAGACCTGGAACTCCAATGACAACCGTTTTTACTAGCTCCTTCTCTTTTCCGCGTAATGGAACTCTTATGTCGACCATTTTCTCAGCACCTTTGTATTCCTAATCTATCACCTCCATCAAAACCTAACTTCACATATGAGAATATTTTTAAAATGTCAATATAAAAACGGTTCCCCTATCTAAAAGGAACCGTTTTCCAGCCTACTTTATCTCAATTACATATGGGAAGACAAAAACCTCTCCATCAAACTGAAACTCTGCCCAGATTTTATAGATTCCTGGATTTATAAACTCTGTTTCAAACAATGGTTCGTTACCCTCAAGCGGGTGAACATGAATATAGTTTTCCGCCTTTTCATCAAGAATGACCACATGTCCCAATGCACCAAGATATTGTTCAGGAACTTCCCCATTTAAATTAAATTTCAGCTTAATTTGTTCATTTACCTTGAATGAAGAAAGAGCTAATGATGCAGAATGGCCACCAATTTGCTTGGATAGATTGCTATCAGGCTCAAGGGAATTGTGCTCGTGATCTCCGTGATCTTCTCCTATTACAAAAGGAACAGGCTTAACATTATAGGCCAAGTCTTTTGGCTTTATATCAATAAAAGCCTTATATTCACCTGGTTTTAGGTTGTGTTTCACCTTAAATATACCAGGCTCATCCGTTTCAGGATGTAAATGTTTGTACTCCTTCAAGTCTGAGCTGACAACGATTAAATGAAGGAGCTTTTCATGGTTTACTTCTAAATCGGAAACAATTTCTCCATTATTATTTTTTAAGGTGATAATGATTTCTTCATTTTCGAGTTGGATTAGTGGCTGAACATCACCTTCCACACTGGTTTCTGATTCATGTTCATTGTGGCTGTCATCGTGTCCGCTATCTTCTTCACTGGCTGCATCTTTAGTTTTTTCATCATTATTATGTGCCTCATCGGTATGACTCACTTCTTCTGCACCTGTTTCCGAATAGGAGCTGTACGCATAATATGCCCCCATAACAACAAGCAGATAAGCAATTGCTGAAACCATCCATTTTTTCATATTAAATTCACCTCTCTAATTTTACTCTTTGCAGACGAAGTGCATTAAGCACCACAGAAACTGAACTGAATGCCATTGCTGCCCCTGCAAGCCAAGGAGCTAGGAATCCTACTGCTGCAATCGGGATGCCAAGTGAATTATATGCCAATGCCCAGAATAAATTTTGCTTAATATTGCGGATTGTCTTTTTACTCATTAAGATGGCATCAGCGATACTATTGAGATCCCCTCTAATGAGCGTAATATCCGCAGCCTCCATCGCAACATCCGTTCCGGTTCCAATCGCCATGCCAATATCGGCTACTGCCAAAGCCGGTGCGTCATTAATTCCATCACCAACCATCGCCACCTGTTTCCCTTGAGCCTGCAGTTTTTTCACTTCATCAGCTTTGCCTTCAGGAAGCACTTCCGCAATTGCCATGTCAATTCCTACTTGATTTGCAATCGATTGTGCGGTACGTTTGTTGTCACCTGTAATCATAATCACTTCAAGTCCAGCATCCTTCAAACGTTTAATCGCTGCTTTTGACGTTTCCTTTACAGTATCAGCCACAGCTATGATTCCAATAAAACCTCCGTCAACTGCGACAAGCATGGCAGTCTTTCCGTTATCCTCGAGATTTTCCATTTTTCCTATCATGGAATCAATAGAAATATTAAATTTATTCATTAGCCTTCTTGTTCCAATTAGCAATTCTCGTCCATTAACAGTCGCTTTGATTCCGTGCCCCGGAATCGCTTCAAATTCTTGTACGTCTTGCAAAGAGATATTCTTTTCTTTAATCCCCTGCACAATTGCTTCTGCCAATGGATGTTCAGACTGTCTTTCCGCTGAACCTACTAATGTAAGAAATGTTTCTTCATCCATATTTCCTTCAATTAAAATATCAGTTAATACGGGCTTACCGTTTGTCACTGTACCCGTTTTATCTAAAATTACAGTAGTAATTTTATGTGTTCCTTCAAGGTGTTCGCCGCCTTTAAACAACACTCCATATTCTGCCGCACGTCCAGACCCTGCCATGATAGATGTTGGGGTTGCTAGACCAAGCGCACACGGACAAGCAATAACAAGGACGGCAATAAGTTTTTCAAGGGCTTCACCAAATTCACCGGGACTCACCCATAAATACCAGATTAAGAAAGTTACAACTGCAATTCCAACAACAATTGGGACGAATATACCCGAGATTTGGTCCGCTACCCGTTGAATAGGCGCTTTAGAACCTTGAGCTTCTTCAACGACTTTTATAATCTGGGCTAAGGCTGTATCTCTTCCTACCTTCGTTGCTTTCACTTTTAAGAACCCGTTTTTATTGAGTGTTGAGCCTATTACCGAATCTCCGATTGATTTACTGACAGGGACACTTTCACCCGTTAACATCGATTCATCCATTGCGGAGCGGCCTTCTACAATTTCACCGTCAACGGGTACTTTCTCACCCGGTTTAACATAAACGATATCCCCAACAACTACTTCCTCGAGTGGGATTTCCATTTCACTGCCATTCCGTAACACCATAGCTGTTTTTGCCTGAAGACCCATTAGCTTTTTAATTGCTTCTGAAGAGCGGCCCTTGGCCCGAGCTTCAAATAATTTACCTAAAATAATTAAAGTGATTAAGACAGCACTGGTTTCGTAATACAGCTCCACCATATGTGCATTTGACCCAATTGATTGAATCGATTGATATAAGCTGTAGAAAAAGGCAGCGGATGTTCCTAACGCCACCAGCACATCCATATTGGCACTTTTATTCCGAAGGGCCTTATAAGCACCTACATAAAATTGCTTACCTACAATAAATTGTACAGGTGAGGCAAGAGCCAGCTGTACCCAGGGATTCATAAACATATCTGGGACATAAATAAAGGACGTAAATTCAAAATGCCCAACCATCGACAACAATAATGGAAGGGATAGAATCAATGAAAAAATAAATTTCCCTTTTTGTTTCTCCACTTCCAATGCCCGGTAATCAGCAGTATCTTCACTATCCTTCTTTAATTTTGCTTCATAGCCAATTTTTTCAACCTTGTTGATCATGTCCTGAATGCTGACTTCTGAAGGATTATATTCTACAGTTCCTGTTTCGAGCGCCAGGTTTACCGTCGTGCTTTTAACACCATTCAGTTTGTTTAACCCTTTTTCAATGCGGGTGGCACAGGCTGCACATGTCATTCCGATTAAATCAAATTCGGCTTTTTCTTTAACAACATCATATCCAAGGTCATAAACCTTCTTTTCAAAATTCGCAACTTCCGTGACCTCCGGATTATACAAGATTGATGCTTTCTCTAATGCTAAATTAACATTTGCACTCTCGACGCCTTCCATTTTATTTAAGCCCTTTTCGATGCGGGTGGCACAGGCTGCACATGTCATCCCAGAAATAGGTAATTGAACTTCTTTCAAGGCTGCACTACTCATCATTTCACTCCTTTACCCGGTCGGGGATAGATAGAAATAATTCCTTTATACTCATATACTATACCCCTCTACCCTATATGTCAATCGGTTTTACTCAGATAACGAAAATTTTAGTTGTTTATTTTCTTTTATGTAGAATCACAAGAGTAAATAGCTAAGCTGATATTATAGTCAGATTTATAAAAACAGAACGTGTTCTATATACACGTTCTGTTTTAACAAGCATTATAAAAAGTTTACTTCACGTCATATCCTTGATCATCAATGGCTTCTTTAATTTTCTCTATAGATACTTCCGCTGAACTAAACTCTACATCAACTGTACCATTTTCAAGGTGAACATTTACTTGTGAAACACCTGCTAATTCTCCAACGCTGCCTTCAATTGCTTTCACGCAGTGTCCGCATGACATACCTTCTACATTTAGTGTCACTTTTTCCATTTTTAACAACTCCTTATTTTTTCATTAATTTTTGAATCGTTACAAGAACCTCGTCTAACACTTCCGTGTCTCCTTCTTGAAGCCGGTCTGCCACGCAACCCTTAAGATGTCCTTCTAAGAGGATTTTTGCTACGCTATTTAGTGCAGACTGAGTAGCAGAAATTTGAGTAATCACGTCATCACAGTAAGTGTCTTTTTCGATTAATCCTTTTATTCCCCGGATCTGTCCTTCAATACGATTTAAACGTGTAACCAGGTTATTCTTTACCTTATCGGAGTGATGACTTTTTCTGTCAGTTCCAATAACACAGCAGCTTTCTTCTTCAGGTAACAAAGGATTGCTTTTTGTCTCGAATACCATTTGGTTTCCCTCCTTGCACTTTTATTATATTATACCCCCGTATAGTATGTAAAGCAGGAAGCATTTAAAAATTTAAAATAGGAAGAGTTAACGTAAAAGTCCCTTACATGTCCAATAAAACTAAACTTTAATATTCTCCAGAATGAATTCCCGTCCAATTCTATTCACAAATTTATGAAACCCTTCTCTTTTCCTGCCATTTTTTTGATATATATCAATCACTTTTTCAACGGCAGAATACAATTCATCTGGAGTGAGTTTATTTAGTAAGAGTGTTCCTGCTTCGGCATCCCTCCCTTTTGATTTACCGCCAATATACAGATCGTAATGATCCTGCATTTTCATGATGCCAATATCATTTATAAGTGGTTCACCGCAGCCTACCGGACAGCCTGTATAAGCAGCTTTTAATGTAAAAGGAACTGGCTTGCCCGAAATACGACTATTTAATTCCTTAGCTATCGGCATACCTTCTTCTTCTGCTCCTTTACAAAAATTGCATGTTCGCAAACTTTTCACAAAACTCCCCACAGGGTAACAATGCAGCCCTGCTTTTTCAAATTCTCCGATAATTCTATCTTTATCATCTTCAAAAACTTCAATATAAATCTGTTGAAATGTGGTTAATTCAAGTTGGTCATTATCATCCATATGCTTTGCGATTAGGAGCAATTGTTTCGCAGACAGTTTCGCCCCAAAATCAATACCGCCGTTTACTGCAATCTTTATTTTCTTCCTCTTGTTGTCCATCTTTTCATATCCTTTCTTTTAAGATGTCTTTTCCAATAAATCAGTATGACAATGGCAGGATACTAAATGGCCGCTATTCACTGCTTCCAGTTCAGGAATATGCGAATGACAAACACTTTCTTTATGAGGACATCTCGATACAAAAGGACAGCCCTTTTCATCCCTTGTGGCATCAACCTCTCCGTCAAGTATCAGTTTTTCTCTATTCTGGATGAAGTTATTCAGGTCCTTTACAACTGCAACAAGTGCTTTTGTATAAGGGTGTGAAGGATGCTGGATAATTTTTTTCGTCGGTCCTATTTCAACGATTTTCCCTTGGTACATAACAGCAATCCGGTCACACATATAACTGGCTGTAGATAAATCATGTGTAATAAACATCATTGTCAGACCCATCTTTTTTCTTAAATCCAGCAATAAGTTTAAAATGCCGGCTCTCACGGAGACATCAAGCATAGATGTTGGTTCATCTGCAGCTATAAAGGATGGTTTTAATATGATGGCTCTCGCAATGGCAATTCTCTGCCTTTGTCCTCCGCTTAACTGATGAGGATATCTATGAATAAAATCTTCAGCAGGTTTTAACTCGATTGCTTCGATTGCTTCAGTGACTTTTTTAACTTTTTGTTCGTATGGCAATTCTTTTTCATGAGCATTTATTGGTTCCATTAATATATCAAGTATTCTCATTCCAGGATTTAGGGTATCATAAGGGTCCTGAAAAATCATTTGCATTTTTTTTCTGAATTGATATGTTTCAGATTCTTTTAATTTGCAAAGGTTAACTCCATCAAAGTTTATTTCTCCGCTTGTTTCTTTCATCAAACGCATGACCATTCTTGCAGTTGTAGTTTTGCCGCACCCGCTTTCACCAATAATGCCCAGAATTTCGCCCCGCTTTATTTCAAGATTTACGTTATTGACTGCATAAACATCTACTTTCTTTCTTTTTAAGAACGTTCCAGATTTTTTTATAAAGGTTTTTTTCAGATTATTGACTTTTAAAAGAATTGAATTATCCATTTTGTCCTTCCTCCTCTAAAAAGCAGGCTATGTAGTGGCCAGGACTAACCTCTTTCAAGTCTGGACTTTCTTGACGACATTTATCGAAAGCGTAAGGACACCTTGTATGAAAACGGCAGGAATTAGGGAAATTCACTAGATTTGGCACACTTCCAGGTATAGACACTACTTCCTTCTCCGGTTCACTTAGATCAGGCGTAGCGTTTAACAGCGCCCGGGAGTATGGATGTCTGGCATTGTTCAAAATATTATCAGTCGCTGCCCATTCTACAATTTTCCCAGCATACATAATGGCAATTTTTTCGCATATAGCTGTTACCATAGGTAAATCATGGGATATAAGAATAACAGCAAGATTCATTTTCTTTTGAAGGTTTTTAATAAGGGCAATTACCTGTGCTTGCGTTAAAACATCCAGTCCGGTTGTAGACTCATCTGAAATGACCAGCTTCGGATTGCATGCCAATGCCATTGCAATGGCCACTCTTTGCTTCATCCCTCCACTGAATTCGTGGGGATAGCTCTTCCATCGATCACCATCAATCCCCACCAATTCAAGGAGAGTTTTTGTCCTCTCCAGAGCTTCGGTTCTATTAACATCCTCGTGAAGGAGGATCGACTCCATTATCTGATCTCCCACTGTAAAAATAGGATTCAATGCATTCATGGCACTTTGCGGAATCACAGAAATCTCTTTCCATCTTAGTGAATAAAGCTCCTTCTCAGAAGCCTTTAGAAGGTCTTTTCCATTTAAAAAAACACTTCCAGAAACCACTTTTCCCGGGTGTTCTATTAATCTTAATATAGATTGAGCAACTGTTGTTTTGCCGCAGCCGGATTCACCAATTAATCCTAGCATTTCACCTTCATCTAAAGTAAAGGACACATTCTCTACTGCCTTAGCTATTCCTTTATCCGTTTTAAAGTACGTAGAAAGGCTCTCTACAGATAACACGGTGCTCATGATTTATCGCTCCTTTCGTAATCTTGGATTCAGGACCTCTTCAAGCGAATAGCCTGTAAATGCAAACCCAATGACCAATGTGGTAATCAGCACTCCCGGCGGTAATACCCACCAAATCCATGCATCTGTTAAAAAAGCGCCTCTAGCCTGAGCATAATATAGAATGGTTCCCCAGCTTTTTGTAAAAGGATCGCCAAGGCCGAGAAAACTCAGGGAAGCCTCTGTTAAGATGGAGTTGCTTGCTGCCAAAACAAATTGGGAAAGAGCAATCGGTATGACACCCGGTAAAATGTGACGGGAAAGGATGACTCTAATATTGGTGCCAATTGATTTTGCAGCCTCCACGTATCCTTTTGTTTTTAATGTTAGTACCTGTGACCTTACTACCCTGGCTGGACCAGCCCAGGAAAGCAGACTAATAACAAGTATAATATTCCAGAAACTTGGGCCTATAAAAGCTGCTAATAAAATCATCAGTGGCAGAAATGGGATTACAAGCACTAAGTCTACCAATCTCATGCAAAATGCATCAACCCTGCCGCCATAGTAGCCTGAAATCACTCCAACAAGGCATCCAATAAGGATGGATATTAAAGCAGCAATAACTCCTATTAAGAGTGAAATCCTTGTTCCATATAAAAGTTCACTTAAAATGTCTTGTCCTACATCATTTGTCCCCAATAAAAATTTTGTGTTCGGTTCGGTAAAAGGGGCTCCCACTCTTTCAGTCGGGTCAAACGGTG
This sequence comes from Bacillus sp. 22-7, assembly GCF_010628845.1. Classification (NCBI taxonomy): domain Bacteria; kingdom Bacillati; phylum Bacillota; class Bacilli; order Caryophanales; family Bacillaceae; genus Bacillus; species Bacillus sp. 22-7. The sequence continues at coordinate 90,171 of NZ_NJQY01000003.1, forward strand.
CAATGATTGGTGCAAGGAGTGCAATCAGCAAAAAGATAATTAAAAGCCATAAACCAAAAACACCAAGACTATTAGAGGTAAGTACTTGCCAATAACTTTTCCATTTTTGATTAACCATTGCCGCTTCCCACCTTTGGATCCAATAAAGGATAAATTAAATCGGCTAGAAAATTAGCAATAACTACACTGAAAGTGATAATTAAGAATGTTGCCTGGATCAGAGGATAATCTCTGCTTAAAACCGATTCAAACATTAACCGTCCTACACCAGGGTAGGCAAATACAGTTTCAATTACTGTAGCACCGCCCAATGTAAAACCTAAACTCAACATGAATACTGTTGCAACGGGAAGAAGTGCATTTCTCATCGCATGTTTATATTTAATAACCTTATCCTTAACTCCTTTTGCTTTTGCCATCATAATATAATCTTCGCCAAGGACATTTAACATTGAATAGCGCATAATCATGAACGTACTTGTTACAGATATTAAAATAAGAGTTGTTAGCGGCAGGATGAGATGCTCACCAATGTCAATCAATCTATCAATACCAGAGAGATTAGACCAAGCACTTTCCGCTCCGAAAACTGGAAGCCAGCCTAATTGAGATGCAAAAACGGATACTAAGATCATCCCAACCCAGAAAGAAGGCATCGCACTTAAAAACATGAAAACTGTTAGAAGGTTAGCATCCGTTTTTGTCCCCCTGCGCCAGGCAGAAATGGCCCCAAACATTACACCGATAATTGTAGAAATTACAAGTCCCAGTCCAGTAAGCAGCATTGTCCAAGGAAGACGCTCCATTAACAGTTCAGAGATTTGCCTTTTTTGTTGATACGAATATCCAAAATCACCGGTTAAAATATTTTTTATATAAGTGCCATATTGTTCCAGGAGAGAGTCATTGAGTCCGTGTTTATCTAATATGGCCTCTTTTTCAGCACTCGACATAAAGCCTACATCTTCCCCTGCTAAAAACACTAATGGATTTCCCGGCATAAGCCGCGGCAATAAAAAGTTAAGCGTCAGCATTAAAAATATCACGATTAAGTATTGCAATAGCTTGTTAGCAATAAATTTTCCCAACTCATTCACCTCCAATTATGTCATTCATTGAAAAAGGATTTCCCGTAAAATTTATTTTTACGGGAAAATAATCTGATTAAAAATCAAAGTCATCATTGTTTTTATCGCTTTTCTTCTTTTTTCTTAAAAAGAAGAACGCAATGATTCCAATTAAGAGTATTGCCCCAAATACATATAAAGTTGTGTTGTTTGCACCTTCAGAGTCTTCATTATTGCTTATTTTATTATCTGCAGATTTAGCATCATTTCCATTTTGATTCTTTGTAGTAAGATCTGTTTTTTCTCCTGAAATAAAGGACAATTTGTTAATTATGCCCTTACCTACTTGAAAAACATATTGGTCATACTTCACTGGATTAAAGGCATTCACAATTTCTTGATAGTAAAGAGTAACAAAAGGAGCATTATCTGCAACAAATGCCTGCATTTCTTTTATCAAATTCAGCCGTTCTGTTTCGTCGTACGTTACTTTTAATTTTTCACCCAGCTGATCAAACTCTGTATTCTTATATCCTCCGATATTAACTGATCCGATTGCTGGATCTGAATGGAATAGATCATTCATTCTGTCAGGAAACAACTGCATCGTATTTGACCAGCTCCAAACACCCAAATCATAATCTCTTCCTTTACTTACATCGAAATCCGGCCACATCAATGAGTCAACTGTCGTTGAATCCATGGCTTTCACTGTATTTTTAATGCCCACCTCGTTCAATGCTTCTGAAACTAATTCAGCCGTCCTGATTCTAATTGGATTTCCTGCATATACGAGCGTAGTTAAATCAATTTTATTCCCTTCCTGATCTTCTCTAAATCCATCTCCATCCTTATCTATAAAGCCTGCTGCTTCTAAAATTTGCTTGGCTTTTTCCTGATTATAAACCGGTTTAAGATCTTCATTATAATAGGAAGAAGAAGGATGAATAAACCCTGGACTTCCAACTTCTGCATATCCAAGCAGTACTGTATTCACTATGTTTTCTTTATCAATCGCGTAATCAATCGCCTGGCGAAACGGCGTTTCAGTCATTGGATATTTCTCTGCATTTATTTGAAATAGACTTGTACTATATCCAGGACCTCTTACAACCTTTAATGATGAATTTGATTCAAATTGTTCAACAAGTTCGGGAGAGATACTGGTTGAAATTACGTCTAATTCTCCAGCCTGAAGGGCATTGTACATGGCAGTCGTATCTTCAATAATTGGAAAAATCAATTCATTAATCGGCGGAGTACCTTTAAAATATTCTTCGTTAGATTTCATTTTGTAGTATTGTCCTGATTTATGCTCTTCCAGTATATAAGGACCACTACCAAGCGCATTTGTTTCTTCATCTGGGTTTTTCACATTAGACCATATATGCTGAGGTAAAATAGGCAAGTCGGACAGAGGCTGGATCATGAAGTTTGGATCAGCTTGGGATAATACCAGCTTTATACTTGTCTCACTTAAAACCTCAATTGAACTGATTGCTTTTAACGGATTAGTAAATCGGGATTTTGGATATTCAATAAAATAATCCATGGTAAACTTCACATCTTCTGCAGTTAGCGGCTCACCATCATGCCATTTAACATTTTCATGCAAATTTAATTCATACGTTTTTCCGTCTTCACTTACTGTATAATCTTTTACGAGCCAAGGCTGAGGCTTGTTATTTTCATCCAAGTTAAAAAGAGTATCATAGAGTAAATTCACCAAATCCAGTCCCGGATAACCCGTTATATACGTATATGGATTTAAACCATTTTCATCTTTCGTTATGCCCACTTTTAAGGATTTGACTGCCTCTTCAGCATGGACCGGCTGAAAGCCCGAAAATAATAGCATAATCATTAAGCCGAGACTCAGAAAAGACTTTTTCATCTTCACTCCCCCTAATTGGTTATTTTCTTTATTTAATTAACTCGTCCAGATGAAAGTTACCTTCCCTTCTGTAAGCTTCTGCAAGCGCAAAATGACCGTGAGTAGCAAGGCCATGATAGACATGTACTGCTTTATCCAGCACCTTATGGATCGCCCTGCCTTTTTCATGGAAATTGTTTAGTTGAGAGAATCCAGGAGATAAGATTTCCGCTGCTTTGGAATCGAGCATGTCATCAAAATGCATTCCGCTAAACTCCATTTGGCTCTCAAGCATATCCATAGCCGCTTCTTTTTTATCCCATACATCTGATATATCAATGACAGTATTAGGGTGGTGCGGTGTCATATAATAGATTGTTGGAATAGGGTGCGGGTTTAATCCTGGTGTTTCATCCAGTGCAAAGTCTCTGCTAGCCAGTGCAATTGACTCAAGTAATAATGTCATGGCTGGACGGCGATCCGGATCTAAATCATGGAAAGAGTGTTCGGGATCTTGTGTAATTATAATGTCAGGCTTCACTTCCCTTATTACCTTGATTAATTTCACTTTTGACTCCTTACTTAAATCAACCGTTCCATATTGAAAATTTAAAAATGACACATTAACACCTAATGTCTGTGCTGCATTTCTAACTTGGGGCTGGCTTGATTCTCGACAAAGCATGATAGTTGCATATGACTCGCCCCCGCTTAAAACATTTTTTGCCAGAGCTCCTCCGCATTCAACAACTTCCATACCATAGACACCTAGGAATAAAACTCTTTGACCTTTCGACATCTCCTTAAACCTCCTCATAATGTACAGTACCCCTCTATCGTATATCCGGGTATTAAATCACATGATAATACCAAACTTATAATTTGTAAATACTGAATCGTTAGAAAATTTTTAATTTTTATATTTCTATTTTTTAAATTGGTGAATATTGCCTGATCCTCACTAGAATAAAATTATTAGCATGGCATGTCTTTCAGGTACATATCATTTAGCAATACAAGGGGGGTTGATAATTGTGAGTTTATTTCACTATTTTGTGCTTGCAACTTTATCAGGGATTGCCATATTAGTATCTTTAATCGCTCGTAAATTAAGAGAGCGATTGACAAATATGCATGCTATGATCATTGCGATGATGATGGGGATGAATATTGGGTTAACCGCCGGGGTGCTGTTCGGATCACTCTATCAGGGAGATTTATATTCTTCCACTTTAATCTCTATCGGAGTCGGTGCTGTTGGAGGCTTAGTCTGCGGATTAAGTTTGGGTACCCTGTCCTCTATTGAAGGTTTTATGTCTGGTCTTATGGGTGGAATGATGGGAGCAATGCTAGGGGAGATGATTACGCATGAGCAAGCTGCTGTCTTATTGAATATTATGCTTACACTAACCACAAGTTCATTATTTTTATTTTTTATTTTACCTGATTCAAAAGAGTATGAAAATGAAGTTAACAACAAGAGCTGGCTTTTAAAACCATTTTTAACATTTGTTCTCCTCTTATCTTTTCTGCTCTTTGGAAATCAATTGGACAAAAACATTGCTTTTTCAGACTCGAATTCATCAGGTCAGCATCAACATGGCATTCAAAATAATTCCGCAATAGAAGATCAAAAGATTATATTAAATGTTCACCCATCAGATTTTAGTTATTCACCTTCAGAAATTATTGTGGAAAAGAATCAAGCTGCTTCTATTACATTAAATAATCAAGATCAACTTGATCATGATATAGAAATAAAGAACTTAAGTTTCCAAGGAGGTTCAGTTAGCCAGCATACTGAGCACACTTCCGGTGGAGCAGATTTTCATTTGCATGCTTCAGCCAACAGTTCCGCAGCTATTACTTTTACACCTACCAAAACGGGCGTCTATGAGTTTTATTGTACTCTTCCTGGACATAAGGAAAGCGGCATGACGGGGAAGTTAATTGTAAAATAAAAAAAAGTCAGTTCCCCGCAGCCTTTGCGGAAGGAACTGACTCTTCTTTTTTCCACTTTCCATTTCGGAAATTCTTTAAAAGAAAGGCCGCTCTATAGAGATTATCCAATCCAATAGCAATCCAAATTCCTGCTATGCCTAACCCAAGAGTTATTCCGAGAAAGTAAACCCCGCCAGTTCTGATAACCCAAATACCAATTAAAGTTAAGTAAAAAGGATATTTAGTATTTTCTGCACCCTGGTATATTCCAGTTAAGATCAATACAATGGCCAAAATAGGCTGTATGAAAGCATCAATTTGCAAGGCTGTTTTTATTTGATTTATTACTGCAGCATCAGATGTGAAGAACCCTCCGATCCATTCACCGCCAATGAATAAAAGAATCCCAAATAAGCTCATGACTGCAGTTCCTATCCACAGCGAATACCTTGCATATTCCTTGGCCTTCTCAACCTCTCCAGATCCAATGCATTTACTTACAAGAGTAGTAGCTGCAGTTGCAAAACCATAACCAATCATAAAGGCAAACACTTCAATGTTTCCGGCAATCTGGTGGGCAGCAAAAGTGTTAATTCCAATACTGACAATAAGGCCAAAATAGAGCACTTGACCGACTCTCATTGCTAATCTTTCTGCAGCAGCAGGACTGCTCAGTGAAATTATTTCCAGCAGCATCGTTTTATTTATCCACCAAAAATCACTTCTCCACTCAATCATATTTGCTTTTCTAATATAAATAAATAATCCAATTGAACCTATCAGACGGGAGATAAGAGTAGCATAAGCTGCCCCTTCAATACCTAAAGCAGGAATAAATAAAAACCCAAAAATCAGAATATAGTCTAACAAAATATTTATTAAATTAATGAATATACTAATCTTCATTGGTGATTTTGTATCACCATTTCCTCTTAAAACACTGCTTAATACGAACATGAGTGAAATAAAAATGGAAGGAATCGCTACTATTCTAAAATAAGAATTAGCTGCAGAAAGTACACCCTTTTCCACTCCCATTAAACGCAGTAATTCTTCTGAGAAAAACAGGGTTAATAAACCAAAAAACACCCCGAAAAAACTCGCTAAGAGAATCGATTGAGCTGTAACTTCTTTGACTCTTTCTTGTCTCCCTGCCCCTATGTACTTTGCAACGTAAACATTAGCTGAAATTCCAATCGCCATAAAAATAGCAAAGTAAATAGCGAGGATCGCATTCGTTACTCCAACTGCACTAACTTCAATTAGGCCCAGCTTCGAGACAAACAGCGTGTCTACAAAACCGAGAATCATCTGAAAAAAGTTCTCAATGACTACTGGTATTGCTAATAAGAGAATGGTTTTAATAATACTTGAACGGGTTTGTTCTTTAGCATCCTCCATAACAGCACCCCTTATTTAATGAATTTATCAATAGAGTCATTAAGCTGCTTTAACATTTCTTCTTCTTTTCCGCTTTTAACAGCTTCGATAAGGCATCCCTCTATATGATCCTTTAAAATGAGCTTTCCACAGCTATCTACAGCTGAACGGACAGCAGATAGCTGTATCAACAAATCGTTGCAATCTCTCCCCTCTTCGGTCATTTTCTTTATTGCCCGGACATGCCCTTCAATTTTAGCTAAACGATTTACAATACTTTTTCTGTGTTTATGATGATTATCCACATACCCACCCCTTACCCCCCATAGGGGTTATTACTAAATTAATATTAGCACATTTTTTAAATATTCGAAATTTTTTGCAGTAAATCTAATAAATCAAGCAGATAAAAAAAGCATAGGAAGAATATCCCCTAATGATCTTACTTATTCTCTTTCAGTAACCCGTTCACAAATCTGTCACACCCATCCCAAAACCACCCTGCCCAAGTCCCCCCTTGATTTATATATAGAAGGTGAAAGGGTGGTGCATTTTTATGAATTTGAAATCAGGCAGTGTGGACCAGTTTGAACAGTTTTCTCAGTTTAAAGATCTTCAGGAGTTTAATGCCCATTTGGAAATGTGGCTATCGGTGTATAAGGACAAGTTTTCTAAGGGTGAGCTGGCTGGTTTAAAGAGGCTGGTTCGTTTTGCTGCGAAAATCCCGGGGGTATCTAATGCCAAGATTGGCACTGTTTTAAAAGCGATTCACGAAGAATATCACGGCAATGGTATTTCCCGCTCAACTTTTAAAAGAATGATTGCCAAGGCAGCAGAGATCGGTATTTTTACTGTTCATGAAACTGAGAGAAAAAACGGCTCACAGTCCAGCAACTTATATGTTTTTAATCGTTTTCCAAAGAGTGAACCACCTAAGAAAGATAAATTGGACCGCCCTAATAAAACTATCAATCTTTCTAAAACTAATAAAAATCAAAAGATTACTAAACGTAACGAAACCGTCCTTGATCACACTTTTACGAGTGACCGTGTACCACAATCATTTATCAGTATCGTAAAGTACTTTTTTTCTGAAGCCAAGCAGATAGAGGAGTTTTGGAGAATGGCATCACTTGCAGCCTATAAAAATAATTGTGAGTTGAACACTATTTTAGAAACAGCCATCCATTCCTTTAAGCAGCTGATCAGGAAAATGAAAACCAGCGCCATTGCTAAGCCCGCTGCTTATTTCTACGGAATCCTGAATAAGAAATTTGAAGAAAAATACTTTGAAGAATTGCATGAAATGGGGTTCCCGGCTGAAGACAATGCCTTTTCGCTAAATTTTTTTTACAAAAAGTAGCTAACTGCCCCTTTGCTGGGAGTTAGACCCCCTAACTTCAGACTTAGACCCCTTAACTCCGGACTTAGGGGGAGTAAAAGGCCGATTTACGACTTTTGCTGGATTCGTAAAAAATTAGCTGTCAGGATATGTTTGAGCTACCCGGGAATACACAGAGAGCGCGCTTTCCTTGAAGGGACATTTTCATGGAGAGTTTTGAACAGATATCAGCACAATATGAACCTATGATTCATGATATCATGCATAAATTGAACATCTATAAAAATACTGAGGAATTCCACCAGCTGGGTTTAATCACACTTTGGCAGGCGTGGAAAAATCATGACGATGAAAAAGGGACCTTCCTTTCCTACGCTTACAGTATGGTAAAAGGACATATGATGATGGAATTAACGAGACAAACAAAGCAGATTGATCGATATATCTATCCAGAAGCAGACTTCTGGGAATTCATCGAAGACACCTCACCAGTCTCAAGCCCGGAGCTCACACAGGAACTTTACAAAAAATGCGGAATGTTATCTGAAAACCAAATGAAATGGCTCCACTATACTTTATGTGATGGGCTGTCTGTCAGGGAAATTGCTGAAAAAGAACGGGTCTCCCTGTCTGCAGTCAAAAACTGGCGGCAAGGTGCCCGCGAGAAGCTGAAGAAAATAATGCCGTTTAATTAAAAATCACCCTGTCCTTTTCCCCCTCAAAAATATATATAAAAGGTGAAAGGAGGTGAATGAGATGGCACAAGCAATTATCACTGATTCCAAACTTCGCCTGGTATTTGAAACAGGCCTTAATGGGCAGGGCAAGCCGGTTCACAAATCAAAAACCTACAGCGGCGTAAAGCAATCTGCCACAGCAGACCAGCTTTTCACGGTTGGACAGGCGATCGCCGGACTTAGCAGCTATCCATTAGCTGAAATCAACAGGAATGACAGCTTCGATATTTTAGGCTAAACAAACTATTAAAAACCAAAAATATAAGGAGGGAATATTAAATGGCTAAATCATTAGAAATGACTTTTATCTCTGAACTGGGCAAGCCAACAAAACTTTCTGTTGATAACCCGATTGAACCCATTGATCCTGCTGCGGTAAAAGCAGCCATGGAGCAAATCATTGCTGCCAATGCATTTGAAGGCAATGGCGGAGATTTGGTTTTAGCGGAAAGTGCCAGATTAGTTGAACGGAATGTAACTGAATATGAATTAGTATAATCATCAGTGGCCGGATTCCTTGGAACCCGGCCATTTTTACAATACTCACCAGAAAGGAGCAGCTGCCGTGGAACAGATGGTCATATTCATCAGTGAGCTCGGCTTCCCGATCGCCGTCACGTTTTTCCTGCTGAACCGGATCGAAGCGAAGCTTGATGTTGTGGTGTCTTCCATTCAAGGATTGCCGGAACGATTGAAGGAATAGGAAAAACAAATATGCTGCCATAAAAACTATATGGCAGCTCCTGTTTATCTAACTATTAGACTCACTTTATTCCTGCTTCCAAGCCTTTTCTTAATGGATCATAGGGTGACAGATCTAGTTCCAACTCCCTTTTCAATGCAAGATCTGCAGCAAGGGTGCCCACGTAAGGTCCCATTGTAAGCCCTGATGCCCCTAATCCTGTTGCGATAACCAGCCCCTCTGCAGCAGGAACCGTACCCAGCAGCGGCAAGATATCAGGTCCAGCTGGACGGAAGCCAATCCTTACTTCTTTTAGCGTGCTTTCAGCTAATCCTGGTGCAACTGTTAATGCTTCATCCAGAACTTCTTTCACACCTGCCGCCGTCAGTCTATAATCAAACCCGGATCCCGTTTCCCTGGTAGCTCCAGCCACCACTTTTGAATGGTCGAAAGCTACTAAGTAATGAGTGCTTTGCGGAAGGACAACCGGCCAACTGGAAGTATCCACACTGTTCATTTCCAGATGGGCAATTTGCCCGCGCTGGGGCTCGATTTTAAGATCAATGCCCAACGGTGCAAGTAAGTCCTTAGCCCATGCACCTGCAGTAACGATAACTGCATCGGCAGCAATGACATTCCCGTTCACTTTTACTCCTGTAACCTTATTATTATGAAATACAAGGTCACCTTCACCTTCAATTATGGCAGCACCATGTTTTTTTGCGCCATTTAGCATAGCGTCTCTTAACAGCCTGCCATCCAATCTAGCTGCACCCGTAACATGGACAGCCTGCAGATCCTCCCTGAGCGGCGGATAAAGTTCCCTGGCTTCCGCTGCTGTTAATCTCGTAATCTTCCCTACCTCAGGGGTTTCAGCTTTTTTTTGACGAACATTCACCTCGATCTCATCCATCTCATCAGAACTGCTGCTGACTGCCAGAGCTCCTACCATTCCATAACCAAAATTGTCTTCACCATCTTGTTTAAGATTTGCTATTAAAGATGGATAGTAAAGCGCTCCACGTTTTGCAAGGGTGTACCAATCTTTATGATCCACTCTGGAAATCCAAGGGCAAATGATTCCTGCGCCAGCAGCAGTTGCCTGTCCCTCATGTGCTTTATCAATAATGACTACCTCTGCACCTTCTCTGGAAAGGTGATAGGCTGCACTTGAACCGACAATTCCGGAGCCTATGACTGCTATTTTCATGGCTGAACTCCCTCCTTTTAATCCGCAAAACTCTTCCCATTCAAATAATAATCAGCCTCTAAAAATGCAGTAAATGCCACCTCAACCTCCGGCACTCCAAGCGACTGAACATGATTCGAAACAATTCCGGCAAATTGGTTTTGGACCGCTTTGCCCCTGTCAAACCACTTTACTTCTATAAATGGATATGCTGGAACTTCATTTTTATCAAACACAAAAGTTGAATTCAGAACTTCCAGTGTAAAGTTATCTTCTCCGCAGTCACAAAGCCGAGCCAGGTCTTTCACCAGCTGCGTGCTGATTTCCTTCGTCTGATCCACTGAAATTCCTCTTATAAACAAATGCGGCATCTAAATTCCTCCATTCTTGTTTACATAATATTTTTCCTGACACCTGATTTAAAAGTTATAATATTATAACTTAATAAAATTCACTCTAACCAAACCTGCTTAAAGAATACCTGTCGATCGGAATGGACGTTTCCCCATCCATGATTAACTCTGTTATAAGAGTGCCAATTAAAGGAGAAAGTGTAACTCCGCTATGGGTCGCTGCTACATAAAGGTTTTCATGGCCTGGTACTTTACCAAGAATCGGAAAGCCGTCCTCAGGCATAGCCCGGATTCCGGAAAAGGCGCGGACAATTTTAGCTTTTCTTAATCCGGGTACATATTGGACTGCCATATTGGCTGTTTCCTGAATGACATCAAGCGTTGTTGCCCGATTAAATCCGGCTTCTTCCATTGAATAACCCATCAGAACTTCCCCATTGTTTGCCTGCCTTAATCCGCTGATTGTAAAATTTAAGAAAGGCTTCAATGGTTCAGACACCAGGATCTGCCCTCTCAGTTGATTAACAGGAATCTTCACTCCAAGCATGTCACCGATTTCTCTTGACCACGTACCGCCAGCAAGAATCAGATTTTTGCATTCAAACGCACCCTTATCTGATACAACTGAATATTTTCCATCCTGCTTTTTAATCTCCGTTACCTTATTATAAGTAGAATACCGGACGCCATTTCTTTTAGCTGCCCGCATGTACATATCAATCAAGCGGAATGGATTGACATTGCCATCAATGGAGCTGTAAGTAGCCCCTGCTACTTCCGGATTCATATAGGGCTCTTTTTCGAGAACTTCTTCCCTGGATAACACTTTGATTTTGATGCCAATTTTGCGGTAAGATTCTGCAAGTTTCTGTGCCTTTTCACGATCGCTTTCATTGAAAAATGGCGAAAGTCCCCCTGTCCGCTTATATTCAACATCCCCTATCTTTTTAGACAGATAAGGGTAGAGTTCTGCACTGTACATACTAAATTCCGCATACCATGAAGGTGTTTTATTATGTACCCATACCCAGGCCTGGGTGGATCCGGAGGTGCCTGACATGGGGTATTTTTTATCAAGCACAAGCACGCCTTCTTTGTACCGTTCAGAAAGGTGGTAAGCAATTCCGCTGCCCACTACGCCCCCTCCGATGACAATTGTTTCATAATTGGTTTCCAATTACCTCACCTTCCCTTCTTCCAATTCCACCTCATCCAGAACAGACTTGACCGCACTAAAGGAGGTACTGTTCGTTGCCAGCGTTTCAAGCTTAATGGGGGATAGAGGCATTCTCATTCTTGGCAGCGGAATCTCTGAAGGTGATAACCCAGTCTGCTGGTGAATAATTTCTGCCACCATGCTGGTGCAGATTTTTGCCTGACAGGGACCCATCCCGCAGCGGGTAATCCTCTTCACATCATCAAAGGTCCTTCCTCCATTGCTGATAACTTCTTCCACTTCTTCACAGCTGATTTCTTCACATCTGCAGATGATTGTCGATTTATCCAACTTATTCACCTTCTTCTCTCTTTTCCTATCTAGTAGATAAATTGATCTTTCAGTACTGGGTTTGCGAATTTCTCGAGATGGTTGACTCTTCCGCTGTGCATTTCTTTGTCCTCCAATAATTCGAGTTCATTCCAAAGTGCCTCTCTAATCTCATGTGCCTCAAGCGCACTAATTGCCTGCAGTTCTTCACTTGCACTGATGCCGGCAATCATTCCTGTTAAAAGCAACGGACCATGAGTGCTGATGCCAGCTGCATTCCCGGCTATGAATACATCTTCCCTATCGGTTTGGAATCTATTATTATATTGCGGAATCCATCCTCCCAGCTCCTCTTGAAATCCAAAGGAACAGCCCAGCTGATAAAAAACATCCAGTATGGGTGCCCTGCCTCCATCCATACAAACGAGGTCCACATTCAGGGTAATGACTTCATCCGGCAGCGCAACATCAATCTGTTCCACCTGCCCATTTCCTCTTGCTTCTTTTATAAAACTATTAAAATAAAATGGAATTCCGCTCCGTGACAGTTCGCTCACTTTTTCCTGCTCTTTTGCCAAAGCTCCACTTTGTTTTTCTATAATTGCTTTGACCCGGATACCCACATCCATCAGCTGTATAGCCGTTTCCATGGCAAAATCACTGGAGCCCACAATCACAGCTTCTCTCCCAGGCATCACAAAATCACGATTGATCAGTGTCTGTGCAGCACCGATTGTCATAATCCCCGGCATTGTCCATTTTGGAAAAGCAACAGCCTTTTCAGCTGCTCCGGAAGCCACTATAATCTTTTTTGCATTTACAGGAAATACATTTTCTTCATCTGTAATTCCAGCACTTCCATCAGCGTAAAATCCGACAACACGGTGATTTAGGAGCTGCCTCACATTATAATCCTTAATCTGCTGGATCAGTTTATTTGCCAATTCAAAGCCGCGCATGGATTCATATAGGGAAGGAAGCGGGCGCAGCGCTTGAGTCTGCTGGTTAAGCTGCCCGCCAAGCTTGGAAGCTTCGTCAACAATGGTTACATCCAGTCCCCTTGATGCCGTCTCAATTGCTGCCGACAGGCCTGCAGGACCCCCTCCAATGATCAGTACGTCAGTCTTCATCAATGTCCCTCCTTACCTCGGGGTCATCCATATTCGGGTATATTCGCATGCCATCTTCCACTTCTGTCATGCAGCTCCGTACATGGTCCTCACCATCAATGGTCATATAGCAGCTGCAGCATCTTCCGCGGGAGCAGAATAATCCTCTGGATTGGACCAGCTTCCGGCTGACACCCAATTTCTTAATTCCATTTGCCATTAAGGCGGCAGCGACTGATTGCTGCGCATAGGCCTGATATGGCTGGTCATTGAAATAAATGGTTACAGGCTTGTGAAGCTGCCTGTCAAGAACAGGATGTTTCTCAATGTGCATAAAGACCTCTCCTATCTAATTTTTCGAGGAAAACACTTTCCCTACACCAAGCACTCTTTCAATTATGAGCATTAATACAACAGTGAATAGAATCATGATGCTTGATACGGATGTAATAATCGGATCATATTGATATTGCATGTATGTGTAGATCCGCACTGGCAGTGTCACGACATCGGTGCTGACAATGAATAAGGCAACTGTTAAATCATCGAATGAAGTAATAAAGGCAAAAATGGCGCCGGCTATAACGCCTGATTTAATGATCGGCAGAGTGATTTGAAAGAAAACTTTCATCGGTCCTGCACCAAGGTTCAAGGCCGCTTGTTCGATAGAGCGGTCGAAACCTACTAAGCTTGCAACAACCAGACGCATCACAAATGGAACCGTTAAAATGATATGCCCTAAAATTAAAGCAATCGGACTGGCAGCTAAACCTATCCATGAGTAAAACTGCAAGAGAGCCACACCAAACACGACCGATGGTATTAAAAGTGGCGATCCCACTAATTGAACAATCGCTGTCTTTCCTTTAAATTGGCGCCTGACTACTGCAAGCGATGCAAGGGTGCCAATGGCAGTCGCAATAATGGCGGTTCCGAAAGCCACAATAATGCTCAGTGTAAAGGACTGCATAAATTCCGGATGTTCAATTAATTCTGTGTACCATCTGAGAGTCAGGCCTTCTGGCGGGAATACAATGTATTCGGTAGTTGTTAAGGAGGAAAGCAAAACAACCACGATTGGTGCCAGCAGGAAAATATAAACCATTAAACAAACAAAGTTAAAGAAATACTTGGGAAGCCTCCTGCTCATTGTATGGCCACTCCTTTCTCAGACCTGGCAAGGATTTTGCTGTATGCGATGATGGTAATGGTGGCAATCAGGATTAGCAGGAAGCCGATTGCGCCACCATACGGCCAGTTCAGCATGACAGCTACCTGTTCATACGTTAAATAGGACATAACTTTCACTTGCGGACCTCCAAGAATGGCCGGTGTAACGAAAGAGCTGACGCTTAAGCTGAACACCATTACCGATCCGGCGAAAACACCAGGCAAGGTTAACGGAAGCAAAATGGAAAAGAATGTTCTGAAGGAGCTGGCCCCAAGATTCTGCGAGGCTCTGATGACAGAAGGGTCTATTTTTTCGAGTGAGCCCATGACGCTCAGCACCATGTACGGGAAAAGAACATGCACCATTCCGATGACCACACTTAATTCGGTGTATAAGAGGGTTAAAGGCTGATCAATCCAGCCCAGCTTTAATAGTGTATTGTTGACAACACCGTTGTTGGATAACAGAATCACCCAGCCGTAGCAGCGTATAACCATGCTGATCAGAAGCGGAGAAAGCACCAGAAGGGTTAAATAATTTCTGGCTCTTCCCTTTGATCTGGAAATCTGAAAAGCTACCGGGTAAGAGATAACGATAGTAATCAATGTTGTTAAAAGAGCGATTTTGACAGTTCGCCAGACCACTCCAAGATAAAAAGGATCTGACATGAACTTGATGTAGTTCTGGAGCGTCCACTCATTTCCGACTCCTGTACTGGCATCAAAACTTTTAAAGCTAGTTATGAATAAGAAAAACAATGGCAGCAAAAAGAAGAAAATGAAGATCCCCAGCGTTGGAAGTAAAAGCAGCCACGTATCAAGCCGTTTTTTATTCACATTCTTTTTCTTTTGCTGAAGCAATAAGTCATGTTCCGTTCCGATTCCGGCTTGCATGTGAGTCACCTCGCCATTCTCGAAGGCAGCAGGTCTTCCGGGTTCCAATAAGTGTAGACACTGTTTCCTTCTTTTATTTCGGTGGGATTCAAAACAGTATTGGATATATCTGCAATAAGGTGACGATCTTGCACCCTCAAGATATATCTGGTCTTGGCTCCAAGAAACATTTTCCTTTCCACCTTGGTTTGAAAAGACTCATCTGATTCGGCTAATGCGATTTGGATTTTTTCCGGCCGGATGAAAAAGTGAACTTCGGAATTCTTCACCGATGGTACGGAAACGATCTGTTCATTCCCAAAGAAATGCATTTTGCATTTCTTATTATCATAGGTTTCCAGAACCTTCCCCTGAATGTGGTTCACTTCCCCTATAAACTGGGACACGAAGTCAGTCTTTGGATGGTTATATATGGATGCCGGATCATCTACCTGTTCAATCCGCCCCTCATACATGACCGCAATCCGGTCTGATATGGCCAATGCTTCTTCCTGATCATGTGTGACAAATATGGTTGTAATCCCCACCTGCTTCTGGATATCAACAATTTCTTCACGCATTTCCTGGCGCAGCTTGGCATCAAGATTGCTCAATGGCTCATCCAGAAGAAGCACCTTCGGCTTAATGACCAGTGCCCTCGCCAATGAAACCCGCTGCTGCTGTCCTCCGGAAAGTTCCTTTGGATATCGTTTTTCATAGCCAGCCAGACGAACCATTTCCAATGCTTCAAGCACCCTTTTGCTGATTTCACTTTTTGGCACTTTACGGAGCCTAAGCCCATAGGCGACATTATCAAAAACCGTCATGTGCGGAAACAAAGCATAGTTTTGGAACACCATGCCCATTTCTCTTTTATTGGGAGGAAGCAGGTGAACGGGTTTGCCGTCCACCTCAATCTTCCCGCCATCCACCTCAAGAAATCCGGCGATCATATTCAGTGTTGTCGTTTTGCCGCAGCCCGAAGGCCCCAAAAAGGAGACCAGTTCCCCTTTTTGGATGTCAAGGCTGAGCTTTTTAACCACTTCTGTTTTATTAAAGGTCTTAACCACATTTTCCAGGCTTAAGTAACTCATTCGTTTCCCCTCTCTTTTAATGGGCTACTTCGATTTCTTTATTGGCCCGTTCTGTCCACTCTGCCCGTTTTGCATTAACAGTTTCCCAGTCAACTTTGATCAATTTGGCAATCTCCTCTTCCCCATAAGCCACTTTGTCGACGATGTCTCCTTCAAGCTTCACATTCTTATTAACCGGACCGTCAAACAAGGAGTTGGCAAATAGAAGCTGTGCTTCTTCATCCAGAACAAAATTGACAAATTCCTGAGCAAGATCCCCATTTGGAGCATCCTTCACCACACTGACAGTTGCCATCAGCGCTGGAGCCCCTTCTTCCGGAATGACATACTCAATCGGGAATCCGCTATCCTGGAGGGTAAACACCCGGCTGCTTCCCCATGCACTTGCTACTGTCTGCCCTTGCAGGAAGTAGTTGGATACGTCAGCTGTTTTATCAAAAGTAATGGCGTTTTGGGCAATTTCCTTCATTTTTTCAAAGCCTGGTTCAATGTTCTCTTCATCTCCGCCATTGGCAATGGCAGTCATGAGCAGAAAATGAACTCCATACGTATTTGCAATGGAAGGCAGTACGAGTTTTCCTTTATACTTCGGATCGGCCAAATCATTCCAGGATGTCGGCGGTTCCCAGCCATTCTGTTCGAAGACATCCTTGTTATAAGCCAAGCCGGTTGAAATGATTCCAAATCCAACACCCACATTATCCTTGTCTTTTGCAATATCATAGACATCTGCGAGATTCGTAACAACACTCTCATCCATTGGCGCCAGCAATCCAAACGCCTTTGCCTGAGCTTGAGGTCCATCATCAAGGAAAGCTACATCAATTTGAGGATTATCCTTTTGAGCCTGAAGCTTGGATAAGGTATCAACAGAGCTTCCCGTAATATATTTCACCTTTACGCCATGCTCTTTCTCAAACTTTGGGATCAAGTCCTCCTTCATCTTTTGCTCATAGCTTCCTCCATATGCCGCTAAGACAAGTGTCTTTCCATCACTTTTTCCTGATCCTTCATCTGCAGAACTTCCTGTTTGGCCGCTGCATCCTGCAGCCGTGACAAGCAATAAACAAAGCAATACAATTAAATAAGCTTTCTTTTTCAACTCATTTTCCCCCTCGTTTATTTTTGCTTTCGTGAACTTAAGGAGCTGTTCTAAGATGAAGACTTGATAAAAGCGATACCCCCTTTATAATTTAGATCAATCTATTAAAAGAGATTGATTTATATATAAAATATAAAGATATAATATTATAACTTTATATCTTTTATATTTATAAATTGTCCTATGGGATTTCTGCAATTTTTTTACAATTGAACCTCTGTATAATAAACCTCTTTATCACTGCGGATATAGAATTTAGAGAACTCAATAATGTCTTCTTGCTTTGTGTATGTAGTACGCTCCCACTCAAACACCGGAGTCCCCGGTTCCACATGAAGCAGTTTAGCCTGATGATCAGGAAGGATATATGGCCGGATAAATACCTTAGCCCGGTTTAGTGCTATATGGAAACTGTTTTTTAAGATGTTAAAGATTAGGTCGTTATTAATCATTTCAGGTGTAAGCCCCTGACATTTATCCGCTGGAAGATAGGTATATTCCAGTGCGAGAGGATCATTGTTTTCCACTTTTAATCTCTCAATTCTGATCACCTCATCCTCAGGATCAATCCTTAACTTCTGGGCAATTTCAGAACCTGCTGTTTCATATTTAAAGCTGATCATTTCATGCGGATGTTCCTGTTCCGAACCGGTGGAAAGCGAAATGATGGAATTAAGGTCCTGCTCTTTTGCAGCTCCAGATACAAAGGTTCCCTTGCCTCGCTGCCTGAATAGATAACCTTTATTCACAAGCTCAATCACGGCTCTTTTAACCGTAATGGTGCTGACATCGAATCGGTCGGATAGTTCCTGCTCAGTCGGCAGCTGGCTCCCTACCTCCCACTGGCCTGAAATGATTTTTTCTTCCAGAATCTGCTCTACTTGTCTATATAGGGGTATATGTAAACTTTTATCTATCTGCATTTCTGTATCTCCCTTGAAAGAATATAATGTTATAACTTTATATTATTTAATAATTTATCTGTTTTTGTGCTAGTTGTCAATATTTTTTGAAAATTTGATCAATATTAAATTAATGCTCTGCTTTCTTGGCCGTTATTCACCCGGATTAACCGACCATTTCCCTCGGTCTCCTCTCCTTTTGGTCGTTATTCTTCCTGATTAACTACCATTTCCCTCGGTCTCCTTTCCTTTTGGTCGTTATTCTTCCTGATTAACTACCATTTCCCTCGGTCTCCTCTCCTTTTGGTCGTTATTCTTCCTGATTAACTACCATTTCCCTCGGTCTCCTCTCCTTTTG